>CADCPE010000218.1 GCA_902803275.1 uncultured Erysipelotrichaceae bacterium | reverse complement strand
CAATATGCAACAGCGCCCTGAGGAGCATTAGAACCGCCTGTCTGCTGAAGAATGCTTGCAGCAGTATTGGTAGCCATGTTGACATTCATGAAGCCTACGCCTGCACCGTTAGGATTGTTTGCAGCATCTCTGATCGCATCAGCTGTAGCAGTAACGATTGTGGCATTTGCCATTTCCTTGTCCTTGTTGACAGCAGCCATCTGCAGGTTGGCGATCTTCTTCTGATCTTCTTCCGGAATAGTGATTGAATTGAAAGCGATATTGCAGAAAGCGATACCTCTGCCTTCAGTCCACTTCTTATCCAGAGCGCTTGATAATGCTTCAGCCAGTGCAGCTGTCTGAGCAGGCAGATCAGAAACACGCAGATTCTTTGATGAAACTTCTGAGAAAGCAACATTCAAAGTGCTCATCATTTCAGCTTTCATCATGGAAGCGAGTTCTTCTTTCATGAATCTGTCTCTGGCGTTACCGACAACATTCTTGTAGAAGATTACTGGATTGACGATCTTGAATGTGTATTCTCCGTTGCATCTTGCTGATACATCGACATCCAGACCGATATTTCTGTCAACGATCTTGAACGGAATCGGTGTAGCTGTGCCGAACATGTTGCCCATGATTTCCTTAGTGTTGATGTAGTAAACTCTCTGTGACTTATTTACTTCACCACCATAAGTAAATCTTCCTAATGCATCCATAAATGCATTCTTAATACCTTCGAATCCACCATCAAACACGCTTGGAGAGATAGTTGTATCAAAGGTGTAGTTTCCTGGTTCTGCAGCAACTTCGATGATAGTACCGTCTTCAACAACGATAGCGCACTGGCCTTCGTTTACAACGATGCCTGAACCATTAGTGATGATTTCATTTGAACCTGAACCACCCCTCTTGATTCCTTTGACCATCAAAGTTTCATTGTCCAGTGAATCACAGACGAAATAATCCTTCCATGTTTCAAGTGCTGTACCAATAATTGAACCAGTCAAAGCTTTAATTAAACCCATTTATTATTCCTCCTTTGATTTAATTATTATTATATCTAAAAGTGACCGCCATGTCCGCCATGACTAGATCCACTTGAAGACGTATGTGTAGATGAACCGCCTGAGTAGCCGCCTCCACCGCCACTGCTTCTGGTAGGTTCCGGTCTTCTGCTGCGGGTCACATGTCTGTTGACAAACAGATCCGAAGCTCCTGTCAGCATGAACGAATTGCCGACGATATAGTTGTGTGCCAGACGCTGTCTTGAAACGCTCTTAAGCTGTCCTTTCAGGACCAGCATCGTTACCAGTGAAACAAACAGGCCTATCAAGGCAGATACTGCAATGTTTGTTAAGCCGAATCTTATTTCTTCCGGCTGATAATCGATCGTATTGCCGTTGATGGCGCTTTCGGTAAATTGTTCAACATCCTTTGCATAAGTGCTGAAAGCGCCGTAGTAATTGCCGCTTCTTAAATCATCGTACATGTCTTCGATGATCTGATCGAGCCCATAATCAGTGAAATAATCGATGCCCTTGCCTTTGGTAGAGAACCACCATTCCCTGTTATACATATCCAGCACTATCAGGATGCCGTCTTTTCCATAGCCGTTGTAATCATAGAAATCATCGGCGTAGTCACGGATATTCATGCCGTTAGTGGAATTGGTCGTGACGATTACCGCATCGATCCCATAGCGGTTTTTGAATGCCAGCAGTTTTTTGTTCAGTTCGAGCTCTTCGCTGTCGCTGAGCAGATCTGCGTAGTCATTCACATAAGGCGTAGCTACAACAACGCCGGGAACACTTGTCTGATATACTTCACCGTTGATCAGTTTCACACAGCTCTGATAAAACGTTTCGATCGCTTTATAAAGATATTCATCTGCAGGTGAAGCTGCATATTGCGCATAATACAGGAATTCATCCCAGAGACTGTCGATATTGTTTTCGATCACATCTGAAGCAGAACCTTGTGCAAGGATGTAGTAATACTGGGAATTGATGAACAGTCCGACGTTGTTTTTGCTGTTGAAATAGCGCTGTGCGAAATTGCGCGCATAGTCCGTCAGGGCCGTATCGCTTGCTTCGATGCCCTGATCAAAGATCACATAGATCGAAATATCATAATCCTGTTCAATATGAAGCAGATCGCTTTCCAGTTTGTTCAACTGTTCAGAGCTGATGACTTCCTCACTGGTATTTACAACGACGTGCTCTCCGGCAGCTGATATGCTGTTGCATGCAAGGATCATCAATAAAGAGATAAGTAATAGGTTTAATAGCTTCTTCATATCACTACCTCATCATCAAAAACTGTATCAAAGATGCAATAAGCGTAACTGCGACAAACACGATAGCCATCGTTGTCAGCAGCTTGCTTCTGTCATATGGCAGATCACCGACAAATTTGCCGGTCTGTCCGTTCATTGCGAAAGTATAGGTCTTGCCGTTGTATTTGACATTAAGCAGCCATATCGGATACATGACATATTCCTGGTTTCCTCCGCTGATTGTAATGGAACTGGATGTCGGAATTACTGTATCGTAGCCCATTGTCGTTGACGCAAAAAGTGCCGACGTGGAATTAGCTATACGATTATTGGCTATTTCCCTTGATTCTTCAACACCTACGTCATATTTGTCAGCCAGATAGCCGGCAAGATATGAGGTGTTGAATTCCTTGGCATCCTTGTTTTCAAACGGCTCTATCGATTGTGTCAGATCGTCATTGACCTCTCTTGAGGCATCCACCGGAACATCGTCGAATCTTACCGAACCGGCCCTAAACAGCTTGTAGTAGCTCGTTTCCGTGCAGTCATAATCTCCTTCGGTATAAAAGCGTACTTTTGTAGCATCAAACCATATCCTGGCATTGGCCTGACCGTCAAAGAGCCAGTATGGGACGTAGATGCCTTTGATCTCGTCGATCACTGCAGAAGAAGTAAATTCTTTAGGAAGCAGAAATTTATTCGTAAGATGTTTTCTGTATCTTTCCTTGGCCTGTTTCTTGTTGAACATGAAAGGAATGATCTTTTTTGGTTTGAAGACTCCCGAAACATTGCTGGTCATTACGACAGGATTTCCGCAATAAGGACAGCTGGTTGCTGCCGTTTCCCTGTCAGCCATGATCGCTCCGCCGCAGGAATGGCATGAATAAACGATGATGTTTTCATCATTCCATTCTTCATTATTTACTGTATAGTCTTTGCCTTCATCAAAGACTTCAGGATCGAAAGTTCCATCACAATAAGGGCACTTCAGTTTCTGGCTATTTGTATCAAATACCAAAGCACCTGAACAGTTTGGACACTTAAATTCTCTTAATTCGCTCATAGTAATTAACTCTAATAAATATTATACATCTTTATATACCCGATTAAAGATATTGCAAAGGAAAAATTGCAGTTTTTATGCTAACAAAAAAGCTCTTTCGAGCTTTAATGATTGTGATTGAAACCGCCGCCCATTCCTTGCATTCCACCGCCAAACTGGTTGCTTATTTCATTTGTTTCGCTGCCGTTTACAATGATGGTCCCGCCGTTATGTTCAGCGCCAAGATCATAGTCAAACGCTGACTGTCCACTGATATCAACTGTACCGCCGTTGATATAGATGTATCCGTTGGAGTCAATGCCATCGGTATCTCCCTGTCCCATGACGATCGTCAGATTGCCGCCGTTGATTTCCACAGTCGGAGTATAGGCAGCGACCTTCTGGCCGGCATTGATGCCGTCATCAGATGCAGAAATACTGATATTTCCGTCATTGATCGTGATATAGGTCCCTTCCATGCCTTCTCTGGCATTCAGATTCAAAGTACCTCCTTCGATCGTGACGGTCGCATCGCCGTGTATCGCATCGTCGCTGGCAGTGATATTATAGCTGCCTGCACTTATCAGGACACTCACATCACTGTGGATCCCATCATCTGCACAGTTGATCGTAAAATCACCTGCCGAGATCGTTATGGAATCCGTGGACTTGATCGCCTTGAACGAACTGGCTGCGGTTGACTTGCTGGTAGTGATATCAAAGGTTCCGCCTTCGATATTTACCAGATTATAGCCGTAGATGCCGTCCGCAGATGAATCTATATCAAAGTTTCCTCCCGAAATGTAGACATAGCCTCTGTAAGCATCATCTTCATTATCGGACTTTATTGCATCCTTGCCTGTTATGAGCGTGAAGTTTCCCTCAGAGATCTTGACACAGTCTTTGCCTCTTAAGCCCTGGCCTGCCACATCGATATTGAAAGTTCCGCCGGTGATCACAAGATCATCCTTTGAAACGATGCCGTGATTGTAATCTGATCCAAGGTTCAGTGTTCCTGAGCCATTGATGATCAGATCAGCCTTGGAATAGATCAGGGCATCAACATCATTGTC
The DNA here is from genome assembly GCA_902803275.1 of uncultured Erysipelotrichaceae bacterium. Classification (GTDB taxonomy): domain Bacteria; phylum Bacillota_I; class Bacilli_A; order Erysipelotrichales; family Erysipelotrichaceae; genus Colivicinus. Next base: position 14,085 of record CADCPE010000218.1, on the reverse strand, counting down.
ATCGATCTGCACATATTCGCCTGAATCAGTGATCGTATTTACTGTTCCTTCAGCAAGCGTGATGGTGATCTCGTCTCCTTCGATGATATAGATGCCTGCAAAATCAGCGCTGTTGATGGTCACGTTGTTCAATACCAGCTGAACATCTTCGCTCTTGCTGACTTCGATTATTACGCTTCCGTTGAGCGTTCCTTCCAGAATATACGTACCGCCTCTGGTGATCCTGACATCTTCATTCCCCAGCGTTATATAGGTAGATCCGTTTACCGCATATGAGGAATCTGATTCTTTTTCAGTAAAACTCATATTGTAATCGTCATATACCTTTCCTGACGAGGAACTTGCATTGTCAGGTATTACCATACTGCAGCCGCATAAAAGGAACACGCCAAGCAGTGATATTATTAGTTTCTTCATTTTTCTTATCTCGTCTTTTTTTTATAGTTCGTCTCTGTTTGTAGCAGGCTTGCTGCACATGATCTCAAGATTGCCGTTTCTGGTTCTGAGTTCATCGATCATCTTCTTGGTTGATGCAGCATCCTTCATCGTGATCTTGTATTCGATTCTGAAAAGCGAGCCTAAAGTCAGGGTCTTGATCGACTCAAGTTCCCAGGCAGAGCAGTATTTGTCCAGGACGCCCTCAAATACTTCATCATAGTTAAGTGATTCAGGGATCGTGATCTTCAGATATCTGTCGTTTTCCGAAGCCTTGCCGAATCCTGTCAGTGTCAGAAGGAACATTACCAGGCAAAGTAACAGAGTGAAGATAGCGGCGATCACGATATAGCCGGTCCCGCAGATGATACCGATCGTCATAGCCAGGAATACGGCGGCCAGTTCTTTGGCGTTGCCTTTAACAGAACGGAATCTGATCAGGGCAAATGATCCGGCTACGGATAAGCCGACACCCAGATTGTCGTTTACCAGCATGATGACGACTGTTTCAATAGCCGGGATCAATACCAGCGCAGTAATAAATGATTTTGTATATGTGTTTCTGAACATGAACACCAGGGCAGCGATGAATCCCAAGATCATGCTGGCAGAGATCGCCAGCAGGAACTGGCCCAGTGTCAATGAACCCGTGAAAATGCTTGATAAAATGTTCTCCATGTTTTTACTCTCCTCTTAATTCGTTCAGGAATGCTGTACCCACTTTCGAGAAACCTCTTGGGTAAGCCTTTACCTCATCCAGTATTTCTGTCAGCCATAGCGGCATGGCATCTTTAACTTTAAGTTCCATAACGATCTTGTCCGTTACGGGTTTGTCGTATTCATCAGAAGCGTTGAGACTGAGCTTCTTCATTCTGTATCTGATGTCCTTATCAAATGTGATCCTCAGATTCTTGTCGTCATTGGCCACATATGATGTCCTGTTGCATCCGATATAGACGGCCGGGCGAAGTCTGTCATAGTAGTTCAGCGCGTATCTGATCTCTTTTCCGACCTGCGGATCAGAGAAGCGGCACTCATAGATATCGTTCAGCACTTCTCCTGCATAGGCTTTGGTCCTGCGCTTGTAGACGATGCCGTCCAGCTTCTTCTTCATCTCCACGAACACGAGATCATCCGGTTTCGGTTCGCTGTAGGATCTGACTCTGAGCTTTTCCTTGTATTCAGGTTTTTCGATCGATCTTCTGATTAGTTCAAACTTCTTCGTATCATAGTAGATCGAACGGATATTTGCTTCAAAGAACTTGTCCTGTCTGACGTGATCCTTCAGCTTTTCCATCAGCTGAAGATACTGGGATCTGTCAAGCAGATATTTCTTTTCGTATCTTCTGAACGTTTCCATCTTCTCGCCCTCCTTACGTTATTATATTATTTTCTCTCTGTGAACTCTAACTGAACTCAATTTGAAGTTATCCTGAAAAAGAAAAAAGTCACTTTCGTGACTTCATAAACGGAATTGACGGTATCGTTCATACAAATTCCGTATCTAGATTTACCTTTATTTCCTTCTTTGGATAAAGATCCCTCAGATAATCCGTAAAATCCTTATAGATTTTTGCCCTGTCCGCATCGTAATCGACGACGATATCGCAATAGATGGTATTCGCTTTTGTGTCAGAATAGACCGCATGGTATGACTTGACATGCGGATTCTCTTTCGCAAATTCCGTGACCTGTTTTCTGAGTTTTTTGTTTACCTTGGAATCGTTATCGACCGCATAGATGCCGAAAACCATCGCAACTTTATACTTCTCATAGATCTTTGTCTGCAGGGTCCTTAGAAATTCAAAGATCTCAGCAGCCGTTTTCTTATGGTCTATCTCAACATTTACCGAACCCGTATACATATCAGGACCGTAATTGTGAAGGACCATATCCACGGCGTTGATGACTCCATCCGTCGATCTGATATCTTTATACAGCGCTCTGGCAAGTTCTTCATCTGCAGGCTGGCCCAGCAGTTCAGAGATCGTGGTAGACATGATCTCATAGCCTGCCTTGATGATCAGATAAGAAGTAAAGACACCCGCGAAGGCATCGATGTTTATGCCAAACAGGATATAGATCAAAGAAACGCCGATCGTGATCAGGGAGACAAAAGAGTCGTTGCGGCAATCCAATCCGACAGCCTCCAGAGTATCAGAATTGACTTTCTTCCCCTGACTGATCGTGTAAGTCCCCAGAACATATTTGACAACGGCGGAAACTGCTACCAGGGCGATCGAAACAAATGTCGTATTCAGCTCTTCCGGTATGAATATCTTTACTATCGAATCCTTTAGCGTCAGCAAGCCCGATACAAGAATGATCGCTGCTATGATCAGATTGGTGATGTATTCCACTCTGCCATAGCCGAAAGGATGTTTCTTGTCCGGCTTGCGGTTTGCGAGTTTAATACCGACAAGCGTCAGTAGCGATGACAAGGCATCAGTAGCGTTGTTTATACCTTCTGATATGATCGCGATTGAAGATGCCAGGATACCGACTATGACTTTAAGCAGTGCGACCGAGATATTTACGACAATGGAAAGGATGGAAGTCGCAGAAACGACCCCTTCTCTTGTGCTGCGGTCCAATCTGAAAATTCTGTATATGATGTTCATATAAATAATTATAAAGCCCCGCTTTCGCAGGGCACTGAATTATGCTTTCCAGAGAGAATGCAGGTTGCAATATGCGTAAGCGGCAACTACTTCATCACCGTCTACCAGAGCGAATGCTGCTTCAGGTTTATCGCCAGGATTTAGTTTCTTGCGCTGGTTGCCCTGTTTTGTCTGCAGAGCGATCCATTCGATATAGTGTTCTTCAACCATCGGATGCTCAACAGCTCCGACTGTGACCGTCACAAGATTTCCTTCCTGTTTGATCACAGGTACATGCTTCTCTACTGAAGCATCAGTTGTACCGGCAACGACCTCTTCCATCGGCTGACCACAGCACATGATCGGGCAGCCTTTCTTTTCAACGATAGCTACCATCTGGCCGCATTTTGCACAACGATAAAATTTCATTTCCATTATCTATTATTCTCCTTAATTTATATCTTTATTCTATCATTTTAGAAAAACTATTCCATTGAAAAGCTCCCGCAGGAGCTCATCGTTATTTAAGCTTGTTGCCGCACCTTGGACAATACAGCACATCAGGTGAAGTGATCTTTTCACCGCACTTCGAGCAGAAGAACGGTTCAAAGATGTTAGGTCTCTCCGTTCCGCATTTCATGCAGTAGTTACCGGTATTCTTGGTACCGCACTTCGGGCAATACCATTCGCCGTTTGCCGCTGTATTATCTGCACCGCTATAGGTGAATTCGCTTCTGTCTTCTACAAAGTCCTTGCCGGTGATCGTCTTGACGATATCCTTTGCCATCTCGACATACTCTCTGTATGGCTCACTTACCGGATCTTCCGGACGATCGCTTGTCAGTTCAAACCTCATATCATCGAAGAACTTGTTCACAACGCCGATATTTACGGTGAATTTGTATTCATATTCGTATTTAGGCGGATTGAAGCTGATCTCCTTGCCTTCCGCATCCTTGTTCATGAGCTCATCCCTGTCTTCATCGATCTCGATCTTGATATCTCTGACATCATCGAAACTGATCAGATCAGGATTGCTGTTGCGCCAGTTGCTGGAAGCGCTGACTGCAAACTGTCTTTTGCCCTCATCGATATAGACTTTGTACCGCTTGCCGATGATCTTGGATGGGTTGAAGAACTTCAGCTGCTCCTCATTTTTGGCACGGTAGTCCAGCTGTTCCTTTATTGCGGCGACAGTAGTACTCCTTCTGCCAGTAAACCAAGGTGACAGCTTCGCGGCACAGTCCTTGCACATGTTGCCGTCATCAAGTTTTCTGTTGCCCAGAAGTTTGATCTCTTTGCCGCAGATATCACAGTATTTCTTATCGAATAAACCCATAAATACCCCTTTCTATTATTTATTGCATATGTTTATTTATTTAATCTAATTATATACCTGTTATATGAGCTTAAGTGGAACCAGATGCTCCTTCAGATCGATTTTTCGCTAAGCAGGAATCTGTCTCTGCCGCCTTTTTCCGCTTCAGAGAAGATGACCGCAAAACCATCCCCCAGAATGATCGATGCATCAAAGGACATCTTTGCCGCTTCAAGTGCTTCATTCAGATCCATTGAGCTTTCATCAATAAACGAATCCGGAGAAAGAATCATGCAGTTTCCATTATGCTGCTTGATAAACTTCTGCAGTTCCTGGCTGTCATCAAGATCCTGCCCTGACATCAGTATCTTACTACGATCTATCAGATCCTTTGTCTGATGGCAGAACCTGCTCAATCCTCTATATCTTTTTTCAGGTGAAGTCAGTTCATAAAGAAGCCTATCCTGCCGGCTTTTTCTGATATATGTTCTGACAAATCTTTCTTCAAGCGAATAATCCATCAAAAGCTTTCCATTTCATTGTTCAAACAGTGAATCGTTGTATGACAATAGTTCATCAAGCAGATCTTTCATCGCTGCTATCTCGCTGTCTTTTCTGGTCTTGAGATCCAATCTGTTTCCGCTCTCAAATTCGACATATAGACTTATCAGATCATTTCCGTCCTGCTCATCATTGCCATGTTCATCATTGAAGCCATAGTAACCGTCATTGTGCTCAAAATAACTGTACTGATATTTCAGATCGAAAGCATATTTCTTCAGGATCGCCGTGATATTAGTGTAATAATCTTCAGGAATAGCGGCATTTTTTTCCTCGATCGTTTCTTTCTTTTCATCATCGTAGATCAGCTTTTCAAGCAGCTGTTCATCACGATCGATCGCATCCTCCTGTTTGACATGTACGGTCATATATTGTCTTAGAATACTGTTTTCTTTTACATCGATATCCATTCTTGAGACCAGGCTCTCTTCCCTTTGGGGGTAAAGGGAATCATCGCCTTTTTCTGCAAACCATTTCGCAAAGACATCGTAAACTGCTGCCGTCCACTTTGCGCTAGGGTTGTTATTTTCACTGAAACTGAGTTTTTCTCCTGATCCATAGATCACCCGAAGTGTACATTTCTGATATTCCGGAGGAAGTCCTGCCGTTACTCGATAGTATCCGTTCATCGAAACAAGCCGATACCTGTCGATGACTTCCTGAAGACTGTCTAAAAGATCTTTGTCAGCTTTTTGGGATATTCCGGTATTGGTTTCTTCCGCCATCAGTATGCCTTCATCGTTCTTCTTTACTTCAAAGTCGAAAAACTGTTCATCATTTATATTCTTTCTTGTCTCATGAAAGAAATTGACGCTGAATTCAGATATATCTTTCGATCTTATCTCTTTAGGTGCATTCGGATCGGTTTTATCTGTCACACCTCCGCTGACAGGACTTTCCTTATCGCAGCCGAAAAGACCAAAAGCCATCAAAGCTGATAGTAATGCGATCATAATGAGTTTTCCCTTCTTTTTATGCATCTGAGAGATATCTCCTTAAAATCAGATGAATTTATCAAGCTGTTGATCAACTTCCGCTTTTCTTTTGACTTTAGGCTGCCTGATCAGTCTTCCTCTTGCCATGACCATCTGTACATCTCTCAGAGTCTTCAGATCCTCAAGCGGATTGTTTCTTACAACGATCATGTCGGCATCCTTGCCCTTTTCGATTGAACCGGTAATATCCCCGATCCCGGCCAGTTTCGCATTGTTCAAAGTCGCCGTATAAAGTGCGAACTGATTCGAGACACCTATGTAATTATGGAAATAGACGATCTCCCTCCAGAAATCATACTGTGAGACCCATGGACAGCCTACATCATTGCCTAAGGCGATCGGAATATCGTTTTCCAGACATGTCTTGCAGCATTCGACTATTCCTTCAAATACGACATTGCCGTTATACTGTTCTACCTCCGAAGCATTGGATATGCTGCGGTCAAACAGAGCATAAGGCAAAGCTGGCGATATCGTGGTTGTAACGAATGCCTTTTTCTTTTTAAGAAGATCGATCATATGTTCGTCAAGTTTTGCGCCATGTTCGATCGAATCGACTCCGTTCTCCAAAGCGATCCTTACGCCTTCACTTGATTCAACGTGAGCCGCCACGATATAGCCAAGACTGTGGGCATAATCACAGACTTCCCTGATCATCTCGACCGGCATCTTCATCTCTCCGGGAGCGCCTTTCACCTTGGCATCCATGACGCCGCCGGTGATCATCAGCTTGACCAGATCAGCCTTTTTTTCTTTAAGATGATCGACATGTTTCTTGGCTTCTTCAATGCTGTTGGCGATTATAGCCACCGAACCGGCCATGTGACCGTGAGGAACGGAAATTCCTTCATTGGAGCACAGGATCCTCGGTCCAAGGATCTTTCCCTGATCGATTTCATCCCTTATCTGAGAATCCAGATCCTTAAGTCCGCCTACCGTTCTGATTGTCGTAAGACCGCTGTTTAAAGCTATTGACGCATAATTCTTGACCAGATAGTAGGCAACCCTGCTGCTGATGGGATTGGAAAAGATCAGATTGACGAGCTTTGTATTATCACGCTGTTTCTTCTGCGGCTTGCCGTTGCCTGCCAGATGGACATGCATATTGATCAGGCCAGGCAGAAGATACTGTCCCTTCAGATCGATCACTTCATATCCGCTCAGATCACGATCCCTGTCAACGATATCTTCGATCTTCTGATCGCTGACTAAGACGATCCTGTCTTTCATGAGAGTCATGTCTCTGTTTCCATCAAGGATATTGCCGTTGATAAACGCGTATTTCATAGATTCGTTCTCCTGTTTCTTTCATTATTATTGAAAAGTACTGTACTGCATATATTATCTCATTAAATGCCTGAACAGACTAAGTGTAATGACAGCTGACACTGGACAAAACAGCGTGTCATATCCGCTTAGAGTATACAGTTCAACAATGGCGGCAACTAAGGCGGTGAAAAAAGATACGATCGCGATCTTGTCTGATGGAAAAGCAGCATTATGGCTGAGTATTGTGTATACCGATATAAAGGCAATAATAAACATCGATGCGGATCCTTCCAGAGATTTTTTCTTCTGTTTTCCTATCTTTGTTCTGCCGTAGCGCTTTCCGATCAGCGCTGCTGCAGCATCTCCCGGACCCCAGGCGTAGAAGGCAGCCAGGCAGAGGCACCTTTGTTTCATCAGCCCCCAGCCGATCATCACGACGATTATGTACATGGAAGCAGCAGCGATCAAGCTCTGCTTGAATTCGCCTTTCTTTCTTTCGGGAAGATGTCTTGCAATGAATGGTATCCTGTCAAAAACACAAAGAACCGGAAAAGCCAGAACAAGAAAAGCAAGCATCGAAATCACACTGTATCTCCAGTCATCGAAGGCATACAGCCACATCGTTACGGTAAAAAGGAATGCAAAGTGGAAGGTCTTGCGCCGGTTTTCGCTAGGCATTTTAAAAAGCGCCATGACAGATATTATTATCAGGGCAACAAACAGAATACTTCCGAATATTATTGTCAATCCTTTGATCATGATATGCCTACAAGAATATTATAGGATCCCGTATTGCAAATATACAGTGGGCCTGTTTTGTTAGACATCTTTTCTTCCTTCTTTTTTTACAAAAGTATATGATCGGTGATCCATCCAGACTTCCTTTGTCCGTGTTGACTGCCATCTTTCTAATCTAAATCGTATACTAAATATGTAGGAAGTCAGTCTGTATACAGTCCTGCTTCCTTGACGCGGCAGAAAACTGCTGCTGTCTGATCCATGACAAAGGAGGTTATAAAATGAAGAAAATTGCTGCTTTATTGATGGCAATGCTGATGGTCTTGAGTCTAGCTGCCTGCACAGGCAAAAAGGAAGATGAAGTCATCGGCAAAGGCAAAAGCAAAATCGTGATCAAGGTCGTTGACAACAACGGTGAAGAAAAGAACTACAATCTTGCTACTGATGCCGGAACAGTCTATGATGTACTGAACGAACTCTCAGCAGACAAGAATGCCGGTTTCACATTTGAAACTATTGAAGTCGGCGGTTATAAAATCGTCAAGACTATTAATGGTGTACAGACATCACTTGATGACGGAACATACTGGGAATTCTATGTCCGCGGTGAAATCTCAAACAGAACGATTGAAAATGTCCCGATCGAAGACGGCGTTCTGTATTCATTCAACTATGTAGACAAGAGTGAAAAAGAAAAAGCCGGCGGCTGGCAGAGCTGTGACGGTTATACACAGCTGTTGGCTGAAGAAGATCTCACAAGATTTGAGAAGGCAGTTGAAGGTCTAGTAGGTGTCGGATACACACCTGTTCAGGTCATTGCCACACAGCTGGTCAACGGCACCAACTACGCATATCTTGCTCAGGGTACCACTATCACAGCTAATCCTAAGAAATCTTTCTACATCGTAAAGATCACGGAAGATGCTCAGGGCAATATCGATCTTGCTTCAGCAATGGAGATCGAACCTGACTACATCCTGACGGCAAGTGAAGACAACGAGACTCAGCTGGGCGGCTGGAAAGCCACTTCAACAGGCAAGCCTGGCATGTTCTCAGAGCAGGAAGCTCAAGCTTCATTTGAAAAGGCTATGGAAAGCTATACCGGCATGAAGTTCAACCCGATCGTGCTGATCGCAAAACAGGTCGTTAACGGAACGAACTACGTCGGTCTGGTCCGCGGTGAGACGGTTACTCAGAACCCTGAAACAAAGATCTATGTCGTACAATGGCATGCGGATCTTGACGGAAGTGCAAAGATCGATGATGTCTCATTGCTGTATATGGCATACTATCTTGATGCCAAATAAAGTGTGTTAATGAAAATCAGCTATCTCAAAAACAGATAGCTGATTTTTTAAAGCATTTTACAGATCTTCACTATTCAGTATCAGAGCATTCACAGCACCTTTTTTATCTATCTGCGTTCAAGATAAAACTGATAAGCTCTTCAACATCGGAAAAATCATCATAATCGCCTTTTATTCCCTGCCGATGATACATGATGCCTTTCTGTTCATTCTTTTTAAGACAATCCAGCAGCTTTTCAAGTCCATATCTTCTGGCAAATTCTGTAAAGCCATAAGGTTTGATCTTGCCAAGCATCCCCTTCTTGCAGCCTTGTGTGCATTCAAAACAGTACCCGATATTTCTTTCGATGGAACACTTTCTGTTCTGGCACCAGCCCTTATCAGGGCAACCGCTCGAATTGCAGCCCAGACAGTGTTTATTCTCACTGCACAGGCAGCAGGCCAGTCCGCATCTTCCTATGCCAAGTTCTTGTTTCATCGTTTGATCTCATCCAGATTTCTTTTTGCCTCGGGATTATTGGCAATGATCTTTGACAGCACCCCGCATTCGCTCATCTTAGCGCATGAAGCGCATGTATCTTTCTCATTCTTAACTGCACACTTGCGTATCTCGCAGAGCTGATCGCAGAAAAAGGTCTTCTTTCCTTCGAAACGGCAGCCTTGACAGTTGATCTGTTCAGGCAGTATTTCAGTCTGATTCAATTCGCTCCACAGTTTAGCGGTCTTTTCACGCAAAGCATCATCATCATTTGCTGTTGCCAGATAGGCATCACATCTGAAGCAGTCTATTCCGCAATATCCGATATTTCTGTGATCTTCTTTCAGTATGACTTTTCTGATCTGTTCCCAGTTTCTTTTTTCACACCAGTATACGGTTCTTTCACTGACATCAAACACCATCGACACTTCTGTCGGACATGCCTCCTGGGATACGGCTTTCAGTATTTCGAAACAATCCTGAACATCGAAATCATCTTTAACACCCTTCAGCATTCTCTCAGCCTTTTCATAGCGATCCAGTCCCATCCATGGATGTCTTTCCGAGTCTTTCTTGAATGGAGAAAAATTGGTCAATACCGTGTATTCTGGTCTTTCATAATAGATAAATCCCTGCCCCGGAACGATGTGAAGCACATTGCCCTCTTTATCAGACAGAGCTCCCATGAAAGTCAGACCTGCCACACTGCAGACCGGATTGTTTTCAACGTGTTTTCTGATCTCCTGCAGCGTCTTTTTCTGTAGAAGCAGATCAATATCCAGATTGATGATATTCTCTTCATCGGCTGTGGGATTGCTTCTTTGATCAAACGGCCAGCAGGTAGGCATGCCGACAAAGTCACCTCGGCAGTTAGCGCCAAAAAGCGGCATCCAGCCTTCTTTGGCATCATTGATTTCAATATAGATGCCTTTGCGATCATCATTTCTGATGCGCCATTCCATGTCCAGGATATCAAGGTTGAAACCAACGATGGTCTTATTCTTATTTACTGTAATGCTTGTACACATGATCTATCCTTCACTCTTTTCTTTTTTAATTATTACTGCATACATGACTATGGCTATTATCCAGGCACAGATGATCGTAAACATTCCTGTTTCTGAAACATAGTACATCATGTCTTCACCGCGGGTTATGACACTGAGGATACTCTGATCAAGATTGTTGTGGGCTGCATGCAGAATTGCAGCCGGCCACATGCTTCTGCTTTTGTAAGCCAGCAACCCGGCTATGATCCCGATCGGCACAATGCACAGAATAAACGCCGGGATCCGGTAAAACAGAGGTGTTTCAGCCATATATCCGCCGAATATCAGCAACGGCAGATGCCATAAGGCCCAGAACAGGCCGCTGAATATCAGTGTCTTGCTTAGACCGATCCTTTCAATAAAGGCCGGAACCATGAACCCTCTCCAGCCGATCTCTTCGCCAGTTGCCGTAAGCAAGCCTGCTGCCGTTCCGATCAACAATACCGGAAGACAGTCGCTGAGTATCAGAGGCAGTGCAACGCCGTGATAGGCAAAGTCGTTCGGGTGCATCGTCCAATAGATCATATAGGGGATCAGAAGGTATATCAGCGGAATAATAAAGCCCAGCAGGATATAGACAAACCCACAGCCGCCAAAACCAAGATCCAAAAGGTATTTCTTCAAAGAAAACTTTTCTTTCTTCTCATTGATCGAAACGATGCCGGCGATCATTGCGCAAAGAGCCGGTACCCACATCAGCAGGATCACCAGATACCCATTGCCGCTGAAAATGTATAAAGTCTCTACGATCGCCGAGAACACAATGACCAGTATCAAAAAGAGCCTTAAAGAATTATCAGTCCATTTTCTGTCTTTTTCATTCATTTCATCCACCTCCGTTTTTTGTTTACTTTGCATAATGGCTGCATACACGCCTCAACTGCTTTTCGATCACCTTCAGGGCTTCTTCTCTGAATTCTGGTTCTCTGTCTGCTCTTGATACATACAGAACAGCCGGAGCGATCAGTTCCATAGAAACTGCCGAAGGATCATCTTTTGAAAACAGGTTTTTGTCCATCATCACCTTAACAATCATCGTATACATCTTCTGCAAGCCCAATATCTGATGCCTTGTCGTAATATCCGCCAGTCTCTTATTGCGGAACTGTTCTTTAACCAGAAAGATCCTGATCTTTCTGATCAGCGGATCATTTATGGTGAAAGATATGGAATTCATTGTTGAACTGATAAACTCTTCAACACTTTCAGGTATCAGGATATTATCGGCACTGCCGAAATTTTCCTCATATCTTGTTTCCGCCAGATCAAGAAGCGTATTGAAAATATCCTCCTTGCCTTTAAAATGCTTATACAAAGAAGGAGCCTTGATGCCTACTTCAGATGCGATCTGTTCCATGCTGGTCGGCTCATAACCGTTCTGTGCAAAAAGGGTCAGTGCCGCATCCAGAATCTTTTCTTTTGTTGACATCCTAAACCTCCCAGGCTAATGATCATTAGCCTAATTGTAGCTTTTGGATTTTTATCTGTCAAACCGCTTTTATGTATAATAGATAAATGTAAAAAGCTTTCAAGGAGATTATTAATGAAAAAAACAAAGATCTGCCTGATCATGGCAGTATTGCTTATCTTAAGCACAGTAACCGGATGTACAAAAAAGAAGGAAGAAAAACCCGAAGATGGCTACAGTATCAACTATCTGGTGCTGGTAAACAAGCTCAACCCCCTGCCTGAAAACTGGGAAAAGGAAATCAGAACGGAAAACTTTACCAACAGTGTCGGCATGAATGTCGAAGTCGAAACAAAAGCATACCAGGCATATCTTCAGCTGAAACAGGAACTTGAGAATGAAGGGGTCTATATCGATCTTGATTCCGCAAGAAGAAGCATTGAAGAACAGCAGCAGATAATGGATGAATTCAGCGAAGAATACGGTGCTGATTATGCGGCAAAGGTCGTCGCCAAGCCCGGATATTCAGAGCACCATACAGGACTGGCTCTGGACCTGTATCTGATCGTTGATGGCAAGGATATAACCCTGAATGAAGATCTTGTTCAATATCCGGAGATCTGGCAAAAGATCCATGAAAAAATGACAAAATACGGTTTCATCCTTCACTATATCGACGGCAAAGAGCACATTACCGGCTATGCCTATGAGCCGTGGCATCTGCGCTATGTCGATGATCCTGAGATTCCAAAAGAGATCATGGATAAAGGTATTACTTTGGAAAGCTATCTTGGTATGGTAAACGAGACCGATCCTGTAATAGATCTAGGCACTTCTGCCATCTACAGTGAAGATGAATTAAGGGAAATGGCCATTCTGATCAAATGCACATTTGCCGCATGGAAAGACTGCGAACTACACAGTATCAGATACGCAGGTGATGAAGCATCCAGCGAAGAAAATCTGAAATGGATCAATTCTATCAGCACCGGAACGGAATATGTCAAGGTCGTAGAATTCCTGATGGATTTCCATTCACCGAAAAACAATGAAAACAGTGCTTTGGAAGCCGATCACGAATATACTGATTACCAGTGGTGGCTGGGCCGTGACGCAGAAGGCAGCTGGGAGATCGTCAGCTTCGGATATTAGTAAAAAGCGATCCTTTATCCTTAAATCGAATTATTATCTGTACACAAAAAAGGAAGTGAATCATCATCACTTCCTTTTCAATTTCTATTCTTCAATAAGTCCGAAATGGATCAGAGCCTTGGCGATGCCATCATCATCGATATCGTCTGTTACGTAGTCGGCCTCTCTTTTTAATGAATCGACCGCATTTCCCATAGCCACACCGATACCGGCAAATTTCAGCATCGTCTTGTCATTTTCTCCGTCACCGAAAGCCATGGTCTGTGAACGCTTAATGCCTTCCTTGTCAAGGAACTTCTGGATACCCGCTGCCTTGCCACCGGTCTTGGCAACGATGTCGATGCCGGTCTTGTTCCAGGAAGTTATATGGCAATGATCGAGCAGATCACCCAGTTTATTCTTGAGATCATCACCTACGAATGCCATGCACTGATAGATCTTTTCTCCGTTGTATTTATCGATGGCAGGAACGGTACCGTGGGTACTGGTCATGGTCTCGACGACGACATCATCAACATAGTTTATATATCTTCTCTTTTCACCGATCAGCACAAAAGGAAGCTTTCCTGCCTTGAAGATACTGGCAAGAATCTCCACTTCACCCGGATCGATCTCATTGCCCGCGAACATTTTCTCATCCTTGTCAAGGCAGATATTGCCATTGAGGGTCAGATATCCGTCAAACGCGATCTCATCAAGCGGAAGTTTTTTCATCTCGACGAGGTCCCTTCCGGTAGCAACTACGATCTTGATACCCTTTTCCTGCAGCTTCTTT
>CADCPE010000217.1 GCA_902803275.1 uncultured Erysipelotrichaceae bacterium | reverse complement strand
CGAAGATATTCGTTTGCTGCATTGACGATGGCTTCTGCACCGGTATCGGTTATTCCGCATTTCCTTAATTCTATTGCGGAAACACTGTTTTTGGCATATTGAGGATTATTGCTGCGGATCTTTGTCGAGATGACATCGTTCAATTCTTTGAGATAATCAAGACTGACCATATACATAGTCAATGCGGAAGGAAAAATGTCATCAGTATAATCGGGATCTTTTTCAAATTCTCTGATCTTTTCAAAAAGGGAGTCTCTAACATCGATGCATTCTTCCAGTGTTGAGTTTTTAAACTGTTTGACATAATCCTGCGGTGAAATGATCATTTATCTTAGCCTCCACATAAACACGATAATATAGCGGATGTGAAAAAATAACGACATCAGCTATCTGTTTTTTTAAGCAGATCGGGACGATATTTTTCTGTAAGTTTTTCAGCTTCCTCTTTGCGCCATTCAATGATCTTGTTTCTGTTTCCGGACAGGAGCACTTCGGGGACTTTTTTTCCTTCAAACTCTGAAGGCCTCGTATAACGGGGGTATTCAAGGATCCCGTTTTCAAACGATTCTTCAATGATACTTTCCTTTTTCATGCTTCCATCAACCAGACGCATAGTCGCTTCGCAGACGATCATAGAAGGCAATTCTCCGCCTCTAAGGATATAATCGCCTACAGATATGATCTCATCAGCATAATCATAGATTCGTGCATCAAAGCCTTCAAAATGGCCGCAGATGATTATCAGTTCTTCTTTTTTGGAAAACTCGTGAGCTTTTTTCTGATCAAAACGTTTTCCGATCGGATCCATGATTATCACATGGCTGTTATCTGTCATATTGGCTTTCAGAGCATTGATCACCGGTTCACATCTCAGGATCATACCCACTCCCCCGCCATATGGCGAGTCGTCAACCTTGCGGAAGCTTCCTTTAACATAATCGCGCATATCGATTATCTTTAGTTTTAAGTTTGAAGACTCCACATTTCTTTTTATCAGTGGGGTCTTCAGAAAACTGTCGAATTCTTCAGGAGCGATGCTCAGTATCTTGATGATCATTGTTTTCTTTTTTCTGAATTCATAAGATACATGCCTGCCGACATGACTATCGCAAAGAATACCAGATAATAGGCTACCTGCTTAAAACCATAGCTGATATAGCAGCAGTAGCACATGAACAGGGACGATACCAAAGCCAGAACAGGTATGATAAAACGCTGCAGGAGACCATATTCCTTTTTCTTAAGCATCGTCATGATAAACATCGGCACATATAAGGCATAAAGAGTGATTATGCAGATCTCGTCTGCCTCCCAGGCCAGAAGCCATTCAGGATTTCCTGTGCCGTTGAAAGCCAGAGGGCCCTGGAAGAACAGGATGGCAGTCTGGAACAGCCAGAAGCCCATCAGGGCAAGACCGAAGATGCTGCTCTTTAAAGGCATGCCCGTATCTTTATCAATATCCGACATGGCAGCAGGTGCCGGTCCCAAGCCTCTTACGGCCAGTCCATAGATTCCTCTCATAGTGCAAAGGACCATGCCGTTGGCTGTGCCAAGGCAGGAGATGATTATAAAGACAAGGATCACGGATGAGAATACATTGCCGAAGATATTGGAAAAAGCCACCATCGGAAGCTGATCTCCTACGGCTACGATCTGTTCAACAGAAAGTGTTGCCGACATGGATAAAACATAAGCCATGTAAAGGATCGTGCAGAATAGACAGCCGATGATAAGTGCCAAAGGCAGATCTCTTTTGGAATTCTTCAGTTCGGAGTTTATCGTAGTCGAAGCGATCCAGCCTTCATACGAGAAGGCAAACGCACAGACACCGGGCAGAATTCCTCCTTCTGCTGTACTGGCGGCATGGCTTAAAGCAGCTGCACAGTTTCCGTTCTTGATGCCGATGATGATCCCGACAAACGACATCAAAACTAGTGGAATGCACTTTATCACAGCTGTAGAGACCTGAAAGCGGCCAGCCAGTTTCGGTGAGATCATATTAAGGACAGAGAGCATGATCAGGAAAAAAGCCGCAAAGCCCATAGTATTGTTTCCATACATTTCCTTTCCCATCAGAAGCGAAACGTAAGAAGCTGAAATATAGCAGAGCGTTGAACCAATGATCGGATTATAGAAAACAGCGGTAAACCAGCCGATAAAGTATGCATACTTCTGGCCCATCAAGGCTTCAGCATAGTCCACAAGTCCGTTACAGTGAACATATTCTCTGCCAAGATTGGCAAAATACAGCGAACATACGATACAGATGAGTCCGACAATGCCTATTACCAGCAAGGCATTTCTCATTGAACCGCCCGTAAGCTTGAGCAGTTTTACAGCCTTAAAGAAAATGCCTGAACCGATAACGATACCGATAACCATCGCCAGTGCTGTCGGAAAACCGTAACGCTTTTCCATTGTGCTTTTCTTTTCCATATTTTCCCCCTTAAAACTAAAAGTCATCCGCAAAGGATGGCTTTACATGCCGTCATCTTTCACATCGTGTACAGTTTGATTAAATACCAGATGAAAGTATTTAAATCTATTCTAATACATAAGTGCTTTATTGACTGAACGAATTGTTAAAAATACTATGTTTTTTCCAGCCATATAACAGTAAAAAATCCGTACCGTGAAGATACGTTGCGGCATTATGAGGAAGTTTTGTTAATACATTGAAAAAATTGTTATAATCCCTCTGTTTAGACAGCCAACAGCATGCCCCTCATAGGATTTTCATGCATATATACTTCTAATCAAAAACACGATGCTTTAAAAAACATTTTGAATCATTGCGATAAACGATAGTTTAATTCCTATAATATCTAAATAAAGATCTGCAGATCTGAAATTGGTCGTTTTTCCTTCTGCAGCATCGTTTCCCACAATAATGTCACCATGCTGTTTCACATCTGTTTTTCCAATAAAAGGTTTCAGATCGAAAAACATCATCAGTTTTTTCGTCTTTAAAACAGACGAATATGGGTTTTGTTGCAAGCGCAAATGCCGTATGCCGTTAAATTGTATGATTCACCATCTTCCATCAAACACAAAACTTCTTTTTTGGTAATACAGTCAATTGTTTCCAATAAATTAAAACGACCTAACGCCAGGTCGCATATTCAATTGGCAACTGTTATGGTTTCACAAAACCCATATATGTCTGTTTGGCCATTCTCACTATAGTGAGAATGGCGATATATACATCATTTATCCTGAGTGATCAGCTTTTCTGCTTTTCTAAAGGAAAAGTATCGATCCTATCACCAAGTTTTTCAAATTCTTCAACCGGCATCGGCCTATAGAAATAAAAGCCCTGCATGATGTTGTTGCCTTTGCTGCTAAGGAAATCTGCCTGCTGTTTTGTTTCTACACCTTCTGCTATAAGTTCCAGATCAAGCATATTGACCATCTGGATAACACAGCTGATGATCGTACGGCTCTTTTTTGGATCTCCAGATGAAGTCAGGAAATTCAGGTCAAGTTTTATACAGTCAACAGGAACTTCCTTAAGCATATGTAAGGAAGAATAGCCTGAACCGAAGTCGTCCATTTCCACTCTAAAACCGCTAGATCTGAGTTTCTGTGTTGTTTCAATCAAGAGTTCAGGCTTTTCAGCGTATGCTGTTTCTGTAATCTCGATCCTGAGCTGATCAGCGGTAAGATCATAAGCCTTTAAAAGTCCGACAAATTTGTTCACTATATCAATATCGTCGCTGATATCATCACGTGACACATTAACAGAAACAGATCTGTGTATCCCCTGCTTATTCCATCTTTGAAGATCCTGGCAAACTCTTTCCCAGACAAAGCAGTCAAGATCATATATCAGTCCGGCATCTTCCAGTGTTTCTATGAATCCAGGTGGAGAAAGCCAGCCCAGCTTGACATGATCCCATCGGCACAAAGCTTCAGCAGAGATGATCTGTCCTGTTTTGTAATTGACCTGCGGCTGATAATAGACCTGAATATCTCCGGATTTCAAAGCTGTTGGCAGATAATTGACAATATCAGCGATCCTCTTTCCTCTTTCCCACTGATCCGGATTATAGAAGACGTGATCTTCTTTTCGGCTTTCTCTGGCTCTTTTTTCCGCAACACGAGCCAGATCGATCATATGATCTATATCAATGTTTCTGAAATCCTTAGGAGTCAGTACATAGATGCCGCTTACTATCTGAACCTTGTTTTCCTTGCCGCGATCGATGAAAAAGTTCTTGACCGGTTCAAAGACGTTCTCGATATCGCTTTGCATATGTTCATCACTGGCAATGTGTCTTAATACCACAAAATGATCGGATGTAATCCTGCCGATAGCTTCATCATCACTGATGTTTTCCATCGATTTTTTAGCCCAGAATCTGAGAAGATCATCTCCTGCATCTCTGCCTAACGAATCATTGATGAATTTAAAATCCCTAATATTATTGTAGGAAAGGAAATATGGGGTATCCGGATGTGAACTGATCAGCTCAACCGCTTTCTTTTTGAATCCGTTAAGACTCAATAAACCTGTCAAAGGATCATGGTCCAGCACTTTGCGAAGCTTTTCTTCCTGCTGCATTTTGACAATTCTGATCCTTTGTAAAAAGAACGCGATCACAACCGCAAAAAGAAGTATACCTGCCGCAATGAACGGTCCATATTTGTATACATAATCAGAAAGATCATATTTATATAGATTTCGGGAAGTATAATTCAGAATTATGGCCTGGCGCTGGGTATCCGGCATCTTTTCTATGCCGCTGTTTATGCGTTCGATAACAGCTCTTCCTTTTTCGCTGTCAAGCGTTCCAACTCTGAAATCCATGGAAAACACTGATGAAGGCTGGACTTTAAGATCCTGATAAGCCGGTTTCTGCAGGACATAGCTCCAGATATATGAATTATGTAACAGGGCATCAACTTCCCCTTTGCGAAGCGCATTAATGCAATCATCCATCGCATCATACATCTTTATTTCCACATTCGGATACAGCTGCTTAACGGTCTCCGCTCCTGCCGCAAGCGATTTCAGCATGCCTATTTTAAGCTTGTCCAAAGCAGGCAGTTTTCCGTCGCCATCTGTCACCAGAGTAAAAGGTGTCTGGAAAAGATTTTCGGATACGATGCTAGCGTTTCCGGCAGAGCTTTTAACAGCACTTCCGAAAGGCATGACAATATCATATCTCTCGTTATCCAAAGCATCTTTCAAAGTAGCTTCTTCAATTATTCTGAATACGGGTATATATCCAGCATTTTCGGCCGCAAGACGCATCAGATCGATACCGATGCCGGTGACTTCGTCAGTTTCTGTATCAATATAGAATATCGGACAGCGATCCCCGGGAACGCCAACTATCAGTTCGTCCTTGTCTTGTGCACCGTAAACATGCACAAAAGGAAAAACAAAAAGCAAAATAATTACTATGCTTAATGATATCGTTATAAAACATACAATTGATTTAGATATTCTTTTAATGGGCATTGTTCTTCTTAAAGTATAGCATAAGCCAAAAAATCTGAATAATTGCAGAAACAGTAGATGATACTCTTCGCAAAATCGCCTT
>CADCPE010000216.1 GCA_902803275.1 uncultured Erysipelotrichaceae bacterium | reverse complement strand
TCCATCGTCAGCAAGCCGTGTATCACACCGCCGGAGAATGAATCGCCGCCGCCGACTCTGTCAATGATCGGGAAGATGTCATAGTGCTTGGATTCATAGAATTCCTTGCCGTTATAGATCAGTGCCTTCCAGCCGTTGTGGGTGGCGCTGTATGATTCTCTCAAGGTCGAGATGACATACTTGAAATTGAATTCCTCTGCCATCTGCTTGAAGATCTCCTTATATCCCTCCGCGTCGGTCTTTCCTGACTGCACATCTGATTTAGGTTTGAAACCGAGACAGAGTTCCGCATCTTCCTCGTTGCCGATGCATACATCAACATATTTCATCAGCGGTCTCATGATCGAGATGGCTTTCTGTGATGTCCAGAGCTTCTTGCGGAAGTTCAGGTCAACGGAGACGGTCGCCCCGGCTTTCTTGGCCGCGATCAGAGCCAGTTCAAGATTCTTTGCCGACTGATCGGAAATAGCCGGTGTGATACCTGACCAGTGGAACCAGGCGGCACCTTCAAAGATCCTGTCAAAATCAAAATCCTCAGGTTTGGCTTCGGCGATCGAAGAGTGGGCACGGTCATAGATCACCTTTGAAGGGCGCATGGAAGCGCCTGTTTCAAGATAGTAGATGCCAAGTCTTTCTCCGCCTCTGGCGACATAGTCGGTATGAACACCATATCTTCTCAATTCATTGACAGCGCACTGTCCGATCTCGTGAGATGGAACCTTGGAAACAAAGTACGCATCATGACCGTAGTTGGCCAGCGATACGGCAACATTGGCTTCACCGCCGCCGTAGCAGGCCTCAAAATTATCGACCTGTACAAAACGGGTGTTGCCCTTTGTTGAGAGTCTGAGCATTATCTCGCCCATTGTTACAACTTTCATTTTCTAATCCCCCTAAATTATTTAACCAGATGGATCGCAAATCCGCCGATCTCTTCCTTGAAATAGATGAACTTCAGATTGCCCTTGTCATCATAGTCCGCACTTGCTTCATCAAACTCATAGCCCAGCGATTCATAGTAGCGCTTTGCGCGGTCAACGTTGTTTGTCTGAACACCGATATGTCCGTGTCTGCCGCGTTTCTTTGATTCGTTCATGATCTCAACGAGTTCTGAACCGAACCATCCTTTGGATGTTTCTCTGACATTTCCGCCAAAGAAAGCTGCAAACTGTCTGGCCAGATCTTCACCATTGCCGCTTTCTTCATTGATACCGATATGCTTGATCCTGATGCCAAGCATGGCTCTGACGGCACCTCTGGTGAGTTCTTCGATCTTTTTGAAATCCTTGTTCTTGAGCGCTTCCTTGTCGATCATCCAGGTACCGCCGCAGGCCAGGATCACCGGATCGTTGAGATAGTCGTTGACATTGGCCTCCTTGACGCCGCCTGTAGGCATGAATTTTAGTTTGTTGTATGGAGCAGCCAGAGCCTTGATCATCTTGATGCCGCCCAGCTGTTCAGCCGGGAAGAATTTTACCACTTCAAGGCCATAATGCATGCAGACCTCAAGGTCAGCGGCATTGGATGTGCCAGGTAAAATTGGAATGCCCTTCTCTATGCAGTAAGCGATCGTATCCGGATTGGTACCAGGTGAGACGATGAATTCCGCACCAGCATCAATGGCTGAATCGACCTGCTCTCTGTTGAGCACTGTGCCGGCGCCGATGATCATTTCCGGACAGGCCTTTCTCATTTCGATCATCGCATCATGAGCAGCAGCTGTCCGATAAGTCACTTCCGCAACAGGCAGACCGCCTGCACACAGGGCTTTCGCCAAAGGTGCAGCATCTTCCACACTGTCCAGCGCAATTACCGGTACGATACCGATATCATGGATCTTCTTGCAAATATCGTTCATCTTTCTTCCTCCATCTTCCTATCTATTATTTAATCATTGAAACCGAGATACTTCACGGCATTATTGTAGGAAATATCTTCGATCATCTCTTTCAGCAGTTTTTCATCATGCGGATATTCACCGTTTTCAACCAGTCTGCCGATGAAATCGCACAGGATCCTTCTGAAATACTCATGTCTGGTGTAGGACAGGAAACTTCTTGAATCCGTCAGCATACCGATGAAGTTTGCCAACATGCCGTCATTGGCCAGAGTCTCCAGCTGTTCCTGCATGCCTTTTTTGTGGTCATTGAACCACCAGGCTGAACCGTGCTGCATCTTGCCTTTGATGCCATCCCCCTGGAAGCAGTTCATCGTCGTCACGATCGCCGCATTGTCGGCAGGATTGAGCGAATAGATGACTGTTTTAGGCAGATGGCCTTCTTCATCAAGGCAGTTGAGGAAATCAGCCATCTCCGCACTAGGCGCATAGTTGTTTATCGTGTCAAAACCGGTATCAGGTCCCAGTTTTTTAAACATCGCCTTGTTGTTGTCGCGCTTGCAGCCGTAGTGCAGCTGCATTACCCAGCCTTTCTTTTTGTAGACAGAAGCCAGATGTCTCATGAAGGCTGTCTTGAATTCCAGTTCTTCCACCCTGCTTGCAGGTATGCCGGAAAGTCTTCTGGCGAAGATCTCTTCGATCTTTTCTTCGCTTGCCGGATTATACATCACGTATTCCAGGGCATGGTCGCTGGCTTTGCAGCCCATGCTCTCAAAGAAATCGATACGTGTGTCTATGGCATCACACAGATCCTTGAATGTCCTGATCTTCCTGCCACTGACCGCTTCCAGTCTTGCGATATATTCAGGATAATCCGGTTTTTCGATATTGTTGGCCTTGTCAGGTCTGAAGCACGGAACGACGATCGTCTTGAGTGTCTTGTCTTCCTTGATCAGCTGATGATAATGCAG
>CADCPE010000215.1 GCA_902803275.1 uncultured Erysipelotrichaceae bacterium | reverse complement strand
GTTGATCATTCCTTATTCAATGAAAGGATGATGCACACTTTATCCGGCGGAGAAAGAGTAAAAGTTTCGCTGGTAAAGATGCTGTATCAGAAACCGGATATCCTTCTGATGGACGAGCCGAGCAATGATCTGGATCTAAAGACCCTGATCTGGCTTGAAGAGTTCATCAAGAACTGTGACAAGCCGCTGATCTTTGTTTCTCATGATGAGACGCTTCTAAGCAGCTGTGCCAACGGCATACTGCACCTTGAACAGCTGAAAAGAAAAAGTGAACCGCATCTTAGCTATGCAGGTATCGGCTATGATGAATATCTCAAAACAAGAAGCGCCTTCATCGATCGGAACAACATGATCGCCGCCAAACAGAGAGTACAGCTGAACAAGCAGCTGGAAAAGTGGCGCAGGATCTATCAGAAAGTCGAACATCGTCAAAACACGATAAGCAGAGGCGATCCGCACGGAGGCAAAATGCTTAAGAAGAAGATGCATTCAGTAAAAGCTCAGGGCAGGATCATTGAGGAAAAGAAGAAGAACCTCATCGATAAATACGAACCGGAAGAAGCTATCGATGTTTTCTTTGAAAAGGTAGATATCAATCCCAATAAGGTCATTCTCGATCTTGAACTTGATGAACTTAGAATTCAAGACAGGATACTTTCGGGAAACATACATCTTCATGTTGAAGGAAAAGACAAGATCTGCATCATCGGTGATAACGGAGCAGGCAAGTCGACTCTGATCAGGATCATCAAAGATGAGCTGCTGGACAAAGACGACATAAAAACAGGCTATATGCCGCAGAATTATTATGAAGTCATGGACTACAGCCTGTATCCTCTTGATTTTTTGTGGGATAGAAGAAGCATGGAACAAAGAGCCAGGATCCAGTCGTTTCTCGGTGCCCTTCGTTTTACAACCGAAGAGATGCAGCATCCTATTTCCGAATTATCCGAAGGACAAAGATGCAAGATACTGCTGATCAAGCTGATCCTGGAAAAATGTGAGGTTCTGATCCTGGATGAACCAAGCAGAAATCTCTCACCTTTATCTGGACCGGTCATCAGAAGGATCCTTAATGAGTTTAGCGGCTGCATCATTTCGGTATCCCATGATCGCAGATACATAAACGAAGTGGCGGATAAAGTCTATGAACTTGATTCAAAAGGGCTGCATCTGCTTGATTGATGAAGCTTCTCTCAATTGAAAATATGGCTTCTATAAAATATAATTTAGTTAGCGTTTGGAGGAATATAATCAGTGCAGAAAATTCGATTAATGGCGCTTGGCGATCTTGACGAAGATGGCAAGAACATGTACCTGGTGGAAATTGACGGTGATATTTTTATTGTGGATGCAGGTCTTAAATATCCAAGCGAAAGTGAACAGTTGGGTATTGAATACATAATTCCTGACTTTACGTATCTGCTTGAACATAA
Organism: uncultured Erysipelotrichaceae bacterium; assembly: GCA_902803275.1. Classification (GTDB taxonomy): domain Bacteria; phylum Bacillota_I; class Bacilli_A; order Erysipelotrichales; family Erysipelotrichaceae; genus Colivicinus. Next base: position 690 of record CADCPE010000215.1, on the reverse strand, counting down.
GGACAGAGTAAAGGCGGTTTTCATTTCCCATGGCCATGACGACGTGATGTCGGCATTGGGGCATCTTTTGTCACTGATGGATGTTGAAGTCTATGCCACGGCACTTACAGCCAGGATCATCGAAGAGGAATTCAGACGTCATAAGCTCAAGAACAAGCATATTCATGTGATTAAAAGAAACGATGAATTCAAGGTTGCGGGTCACATCGTGCATACTTTCCCGGTCATGCAGAGTATCGCTGATGGTGTAGGGTACGCTTTTGAGACCGACTCAGGCATGATCGTCTATACATCGGAATTCGTCTTCGACTATGATTCCTTGAACAAATCGTTCTCCATGGATGTCAGTTCATTGAACAATATCGGTCAGAAGAATGTTCTGGTATTGATGTCGGAATCGACCGGTGCCAACAGAAGCGGCTACACCGCTCCAAAGCATCGTATCGCAAGTCATATCGAACACTATTTTGAAGAAAACGACAAGCGTCTGATCATAACTCTGTATCGCCAGAATCTTTTCAGGATCATGGAGATCCTTGAACTGGCAAACAAATATCACAAGAAAGTCTTTTTCTATGATGATCAGCACGTCAGATTATTAAAGGCCGTTGATGATCTTGGCTACTACAAGATCCCTAGAAACGTCATAATCGACCGAAATGACTTCAACAATGATCTCAAGGATATCAT
>CADCPE010000214.1 GCA_902803275.1 uncultured Erysipelotrichaceae bacterium | reverse complement strand
TTCTGGGGATACCTGTTTCCATCTTTGGATCAGAAACTTGTGACAGCTTTGGATCGTCAAAGCATGCGCAGCATTTCCAATGTCAGCCTGGCAGCCAGTATATCAGAAACCATATCCATCATTGTTTTTGTGATCAAAAAAGGTTTCAGGCTGGACAGCGATAAGCTATCTATCTTTTACAGCGTAGTATTCTGTGCTGTTTTCAGTTTTGCCGGTTTTCTGGTGAGCAGAATAATGATGAAGAACAAGAAACTTTCTCATATCAGTTCCCTGATCTTCAAGATCTCCTTCTATGCCATCTATTCGATATGGGGCATTTATTCCGACATGCGCCACTACGTAGTAGGAGATCAGATGCTGACTTTCTATATCATCCAGCTGTTGATGGTCTGCTTTATACAGTTTGAACCGCTGATCAGTATCATCCTGGTTACGGCAGCGTATACAGGATTGTTTCTGGCAGCTTACGCCGCCAGAATGGCTGCCGGAATCGAAATATTCAATTTCATTCTGCTGGTGATCCTTTCTGCTACCAGCATGTGCATCCAGTATCATACGCAGTTGTATCTGGTCAGGAAAGAAGAGAGGCTTAAAGAGATCTCGCATCGGGATGCCTTGACGGGATTGCGCAACCGTCTGGCGCTTGAGGAAGATGCCAAGATGATGCATGGAACTGCGATCACGGCTTATATGATCGATATCGATTATTTCAAGGAGATCAACGACCATTATGGTCATGTCATTGGTGATGAGATCCTTAAGGAGACCGGAACCATTCTGCAGAAGCTCTATCCGGAAGCTTTCTGCTACCGTTATGGCGGCGATGAGTTCCTGGTTTTAAGCAAAGGCGAAGGAACGCGCAATTATAAGGGCGAGGAATACGGATTCACAAAACAAGATCAGAAAGAAACATGCATTGTCAATCTTTCGATCGGTTCAGCCAAGGGAGTACCGCAGTCCTATGATGAACTGTTTGATCTGATCTCTAAAGCGGACGCGGAACTCTACAAAGTTAAGATCCGTACCCACTCTCCTGAAAATGGCGGTCATGAGCGTCGACAAACAAGATAGAGAACATAGAATCATTTTCCGCAACAGCAACAGCAGATCATCTAATAAATGATAGTTTGAATAACGGAAACATTGCGTATATCATGACTGCTTAACTACTCTTTACGCACATAAAAAAAGAAATAATTTAAAATATTATTATGATACATAGAAGGGAGGATTATCTTCTTGATCACAAATTCAATGATGCAAAGAGGTAAAATCGGCCTTTTTGGATCGATCGAGTATTCATCAAATCTTATAAGTTCGCAATTGTTTTTCGCCCTTCAGGTGCTTTTGACGTGCTTATCTCTGGTCATGTATTTCACGATCGAAGAGCTTCTGGCGGGTTTTTCCTTTGTTGTCCTTTCTGTATTTCTGCTTCTTGTATCCATAGTGGAGATGACGATCGTTAAAAGAAAAGAAGGCAAAGGCAGCTTCCTGAAATGGATGATAGGAATAAGCTTCGTTCTATCCGCTGTCGCTACAACATCCACGATGGGCGTAGGCGGAAGTATTCTTTTTGTTCTTCCGATACTTCTAAGCATCCAGTACTGTTCTTTGATCTTTTCAATATTCACATCGGTCGTTACCGTTCTAGGCAGCTTTATTCCTTTGCTGCTTACTTCGTTTCTGTCTTTCTATGATCTGAACGTCATCAAGCTTCTTCCTGGCTCGGTTGTAAAAATCGAAACGACTCTGGAAAAAGCTCTGACGCCCGAGATCATCAATATACCCGGAACAAAGCTCAATGAACTGCTGGCTATCTTTTTACCGGCCATGCTGTTCGTGGTCATTGTAGGCTTTGTCGCATGCATTATTACCTACTTCATCCGTAAAAACATACTGGAACAGTATCGTAATTACCAGAATACAAGAGAATAAGGTGGCATATATGGATTACATCAAATATATAACTGACGGAATAGAATCTATCTGTAAAAATCATAAACGCCGTTCTGCGGGATGTGCATCGGTAAAAACAGCTCAGGCACAGATGGCTGAAGAGATGAAGGACTGTGTTGATGAGATCAGGACTCAGCAGTTCGAGATCCATCCGCAGGCTTTTATCGGATCGATACCTCTGGATGCCCTGATCAGCCTTGTTGCGTGTGCCTTTTTCCTTGCCGGGGTATATCATTCAAAAGCCTGGCCGTTTGTGGTATCGCTTATACTTACTTTGATTACCGCGACCATCATCATCGTGGAATATATACTGTTTTTGCCGTTTACGGATAAACTGTATCCGAAAAAGACCGGACAGAATCTCTACATGGTACGAAAGGCTAAAAACGCTCCTAAGCGTCGCATCATCCTCTGCGGTCATGCGGATGCTGCCTATGAAATGCCGGTCCTCAAGCATTTCCCGACCGTTCTGATCTATATCTGCATCGGTTCCGCTTTTCTATACTGGGCAGTCAATTTCCTTTTCTGCTATCTGGCATTGGCTGGATTTCTTCCGGTCAGAGTCCTGCACGCGTTTGCGGTAATTGAAGTCCTCAACTCATTGCTTTATTCACCATTGCTCTTCTTTGTGGACTGGGGCACTGTCGTGGATGGTGCCAACGATAACCTCACAGGCTGTTACCTTGCCATGAGCATCCTTAAGGAAATGGCTGATAAGGATATACGCTATGATGACACTGAGGTCTGTGCCCTGATCACTGATGGCGAGGAATCGGGACTGCGCGGCGCAAGAGCTTTCGCCAATGAAAACGTTGAAGAGCTGCTTGCACTTAATACCATAGTCATTGCTCCGGATACGGTCCATGCTGTTGAGGAACTCAAGATCTTCTCCCGCGGCATAAACTATACCGAATCCAACAGCGAAGAAGTATGCAGCCTTCTGTATTTTGCTGGCCTGAAAAACGGCCTGGATATGCCTACCGCAGAGTTTTATCCCGGAGCCAACGATTCCGAGGCTTTTTCAGCCATCGG
>CADCPE010000213.1 GCA_902803275.1 uncultured Erysipelotrichaceae bacterium | reverse complement strand
TCATTGACCTTGACGGCGTTATGGCTCTTGTAGATGACACCATCGACACCGGCACATTCGCAGGTCCTGATGATCGCCCCGAGGTTGTGAACATCCTGTATTCCGTCAAGCATCACGATCAGCCCGTTATTCTCCTTGGTCATGTCTTCGACTCTGGCCATTTTGAATTCCTTGACTTCGGCGACATAACCCTGGTGATTGCCCGACTTGCTGAGTTTGTCGAGCATCTTCCTGTCACAGATCTGATACTTTATCCCTTTGTCTTTGATCTCGCGGTCATTCAGAACATAGGCCTTGATGATCCTCTTATTGTTTAAAGCTTCAAAGAAAGAATTCTTGCCGAAAACATAATCACTCATTGTATATTCCTCCTTCAAATACTTTATTAAAGAACTGTTCAAGTCTTTCCTTGTCGCTCAGATAGAGATAACCGCAGATCGCCTCAAGGCCTGATGCCGTCTCATATGTCAGCAGATCGCCATTCTTGGGGATGTGTGAGATATTGTTTCTTCCTCTTTTGAATATCTCAAGTTCCTGCTCGCTGAAGAATCCTTCATCCTTAAGTCGTCCAAACGTCCTGTATTGTCCTTTGGCCGAATTATAGCCGTTGCACAGTTTCTGCAAAGACCTGCTTGACTGATAGTGATGGGAAACGAAAAACTCTCTTACCCTCAGGGTATAGACTGCATCACCGATAAAGGAAAGCGAATTGCCGGAGTATTCTTTAATATCCATTAAAGAATCCCTTTTTCGATCAGCTGACTGCGATACTTGTCGGCAGTCTCGAAATCTTTGTTGGCCTTGGCTTCATTCCAGTTTTTATAGATCTGCCTGTCTTCATCAGAAAGCACGGTCCTGTCAATAAAGATTCCGAGTATCTCCAGCATCTTCTCAATGGCGTTGTATTCCTTTCCCACCGCCTTGAAATCGATCTCCTTGACTCTTAAAGCCTGATTGAGGAGTTTTAAGGTATCAAAGATGACCATATAGGCATTAGGCGTATTCAGATCATCAGCCATCTGGTCGATGAATTCCTGATATTTGGTCTCATCATATTCATTTCCAAGTTCAGCATTGGCGATCTGGGCTTTTACTTCAGCCTGCTTCAAGGCTGTTTCGATCTTGCTTAGTTCGGTCTTTGCTGCAGCAAATGTCTCGTCATCATAGATGAGGGAATCGCGATACTTGCCGCTCAGCAGGAACCATCTGACAAGATTGGCACCGTTTTGGGCGATGACGTCCTTGGCCCATTGCGTATTGCCTAAAGATTTGGACATCTTGCCGCCCTTTGTCTCCAGCATGCCGTTGTGTACCCAGTAGTTGGCCAGATGATGACCGTTTGCGCATTCTGACTGAGCCATTTCATTCTCATGGTGCGGGAACTTGAGATCCTTGCCGCCGCCGTGAATGTCGATCAGGCCATGATTGAACTCCTTGCCGATCATGACGACACATTCCGTATGCCAGCCCGGTCTGCCCTCGCCCCATGGCGAATCCCATTTGATACCTTTATCAGTCTTCTTCCATAAGGCAAAATCCTGAGGGTTTCTTTTCTGATCGTTGGTCTCAACTCTGGCACCGGCATTGAGATCTTCAAGCTTCTGATGCGAAAGTTCACCATACTTTTCATCTGCTTCTACAGAGAAATAGACATCTCCATCGACGACATAGGCACTGCCGTTTTTGACCAGTACATCGATGAAATCGATGATCTCCTTCATGGTCTCGGTAACTCTTGGCGTGACATCGACCGGAATGATGTTCAAGGATGAACGGACTTCGTTGTAAGCCTTGATATACCTTTCAGCGATCTCTTTTTCACTGACGCCTTCTTCAAGGGCTTTATTGATGATCTTGTCGTCAACATCGGTAAAATTGGAAACAAACTTTACCTTGTAGCCAAGCGCTTCAAACGTCCTGCGCAGTGTATCAAAAACAACGATCGGACGGGCATTGCCGATATGGGCATGGTTGTAGACGGTAGGACCGCAGACATACATGCTGACTTTGCCTTCCTCGATCGGTTTGAATTCTTCCGTTTTTAAAGTATAGGAATTATACAGTTTCATTGCTTTCATCCTCCAAATAATACTGATAGATACTGTCTTTAAGTTTAACCCATTTTTTCATTTCCCGGGTGCTTAAAGAATAGTCTTTCTTTATTTCACCTTTTTTAATTAGATCGATGACTTCTTCATCAGAAAACTGACCTTCAAAGCCTTTGATCTTCCACATCTTGTTTTTCCTACTCATTTTCCAGCACCTTACAATAAGTATATTCTATTTGACTTGCCAACAGCTCACTTCTGGTCAGAGTCTTTCCGTCAAGTGATGAACTTGAAACGGTAACGATATTGTCGGCACAGATGTCATCTTCAGCACCAGGAATCGCCGTGATCTGATCTCTGCTTACACCCAATGAAAGCAGATAATCCCCAAACTCAACTTCCGGTTTGTTCTCACCGCCTCTAAAGGTGTAGCTTTCTTCCGGCTTGACGTATGTGAAATTCAGCTTATACGGATCAGAATCGGTATAATCTCCCTCGCCGATCGAGATGATCGTGATCGTGTAGTTCTTGCCGTCAGTCATTTCTTGTGTTTCAAATCTGACGACATTCTCATCCCTGCCTATCCTTCGGGAAATGCCGATGCCCACATCGATACTGATGATATAGCCGGAGGCGTTGCTGACGCCTTTAAACTGGACGGTGATAGAATCCTGGGTGACGTTGTATTCAACATCCGATACCATATCCAGACGCTGCTTGACCAGCTCTTCCTTGACGAACTGCTTGTAGCTGTTGTTTCCCACCCCATAGATCTTCTCGCCGTCAAAACCGATCAGATAGTCACTGCCTCCATCGATCGCGATGATATTGGACCACTTCTCAACTTCGCTTCTGATCGAATCATTATCGATCTCGATATGAGTCTTGCCATACTTATCAAGACCTGCCACATAGCTGTCACCGCAGGCAACATCCACGATATCATCCCATGATTCAGCTTCCAGATAATTCTGGGAATTGTTGGTATAGACGTCGACCTTGGACTCCTTTTTTAAGATCGCCAGTATATTGCTGCTGGAAGCGATGTCCAGAATATCGGTGTAGTTGCGCAAAGAACCAGAACCGATGAACTGGCCGGCATAAGACAGATGGCCGTTGTCATCCATGACGATAGAGCCTCTGTCGGTGGCATAGACCTTTTTAATGTTTCGTGCATCATCAAGATCACAAGCCTGCGAATCATCATCGCCCGTGCAATGAACCCGACCGTTGGAATCGACAGCGATCACATGTGCTCCACCGGCTGAGACATCAACGATATTCCTCCAGCCGTCTATTTCGTTGGCATACTTGCTGATAAGACCGGCTGAAACAAGCGTTCCATCCTCATTTAATATAATAGTGAATCCTTCTCCTTCAGAGACCTTGATGGCACTGTTGGAAGTAAGATTGGAAAGCTCGCCATTCGCATTGCTTCCCGAACCGTTGACATGGGAATAGTCATCGATATAAACGACGCTTGTCTCGGATACCGAAAGACGATTGATATTTTCCTTGGTCGGAGTAAACGGTCTGACCGTATTCTTCAGAATGATCGACATGATCAGTATCGTTATAAGCAAAATGACAATGATCGTTGAAGTGACCTTGTTCTGAGCATAGAAATTCTTTATTTTTTCAAAGAATGAGTCCTTGGAAGTAAAATATTCGATATTGATCTCATCCGTATTGGCATTGACCGTATCATAAAGTGTCACTTCATCGGAATTGGTGAAAACCTCAATGAGATCTATATGATATAAGGAAGCAAGCTTCTTCATCTGTTCGTATCCGATCATATCCGAGCCGTTTTCATAATTCATGTATTCCAGTGTATCCACACCTAAAACCTCCGCCAGATATGATTGCGAATAGTTGTAATGCTTTCTCAGTTTTACCAGTTTATTAGGAAGATAATTCACACCATAATAATAACATCAATCAAAAAACATTTTTCTCATTTTGTCCGATAGTATCTTGAAAAGTACACTTTCTTATGTTAAACTTTATAAGCAATGTGCCCGAATAGCTCAGTCGGTAGAGCGTCCGGCTGTTAACCGGCAGGTCACAGGTTCGAGTCCTGT
>CADCPE010000212.1 GCA_902803275.1 uncultured Erysipelotrichaceae bacterium | reverse complement strand
TCGATCTGTTTCAATCCGCCGTACCTGGAACCCATTCCGGCAGCCAATATAACTAGAGTTTCTTTCATTGTTTCCACCTTTCCTGTTTATCAATATTATATAATGGAATTGTATTTGAAAAAGGACGGAAAAAATAATATGGAGAAATATGTTTTAGCGATCGACCAGGGTACTACCAGCACCAGAGCGATCCTTTTTGATCAAAACCAGAATGTCGTAAAAGTTGCCCAGAAGGAAATACAGAATTTCTTCCCTAATCCGGGCTGGGTGGAACAGGATGCCAACGAGATCTGGCTGTCAACCCTCTCGGTAATGGCGCAGCTGTTTGACGGGGGACAGGTAAAACCTGATCAGATCGTTTCGATCGGCATCACCAACCAGCGTGAAACGACAGTGATCTGGGACAAGGAAACAGGGCTTCCTGTCTATCATGCGATCGTCTGGCAGTCCAGACAGACTTCGGATATCGTCAACAAGCTGAAGGAAGATGGCTATGAGCCGATGATCAAGGAAAAGACCGGACTGGTCCTGGACCCTTACTTCTCCGCATCCAAGATCAAGTGGATCAGAGACAACGTTGAAGGGGTCAAGGAAAATCCGAATCTGCTCTTCGGAACGATCGACTGCTTCCTGCTGTGGAAATTCACCTGCGGACAGGTCCATGCGACCGATGTGACCAACGCTTCCAGAACGCTGCTATTCAATATCCATACACTTGACTGGGATGATGAACTGCTGAAACTGTTTGACATCCCTAGATCGATGCTTCCGGAGATCAAGGATACATCAGGCAATTTCGGCTATATCGACCCTCGTCACTTCTTCAATCATACCTGTCCGATCAGCGCACTGGTCGGCGACCAGCAGGCAGCGCTGTTTGGCGAATCATGCTTTGAAAAGACCAACGTCAAGAATACCTACGGTACAGGCGGATTCATCCTGGTCAATACCGGTGATGAAGCCATCATCTCCAAGCAGGGTCTGCTTTCTACAGTTGCCTGGAAGATCGGCGATGAAGTCAAGTTTGCCCTGGAAGGTTCGATCTTTGTTTCCGGTTCCCTGATCCAGTGGCTGAGAGACGAGATGCAGTTCTTCCCGCAGGCCAAGGATTCGGAAGAGCTGGCCAACAGTGTTAAAGATTCAGGTGGTGTCATCGTCGTGCCGGCTTTTGTCGGACTCGGCGCTCCATACTGGAACGATAAATGCAAGGGTGCAATCTTTGGACTGACCAGAGGTGCAGGCAGAGGACATATCGCCAGAGCCTGCATAGAGTCGATGGCCTATCAGTCGAAAGATCTTATCAAGGTGATGGAGGATGATCTTGGTTCTAGGATCGAATCAATAAAGGTCGACGGCGGCGCCAGCGTCAACAAGCTGCTGGTGCAGTTCCAGGCTGATATCCTGGAGATCCCGGTCATCAGACCGATACTGGCAGAAACAACAGCCCTGGGTGCTGCAAGACTTGCGGGCCTTGCGGTGGGATTCTACAAGATGAGCGACTTTGAAGTCAGTGAAGCCGAAAGATATGAGCCGCGAATGGATCATGAGACAGTTGAAAAGCTCTATGATCGCTGGCTGATGGCTGTTGAGGCTACGCAGAAATTCTAGATCACAGAAGCTATACATGAAAAAAAGAACTTGTCAGTTGGCAAGTTCTTTTAGATATGCAGCTGTTTGAATACTTTCACAAGATCATCATGAATGACGATATCGCAGTTGCTGTCATAGCTGGTCGCATCCCTGTTGATGATGGCCAGTGTGTCGCCCCTGAAGTATCTGATGAAACCGGCAGCAGGGTAGACGACAAGCGAAGTACCGCACACTACCAACAGGTCAGCAGCTGCGATAGCTTGCACGGCACCGTTTATTACCTCTTCGTCAAGGCCTTCTTCATAAAGAACGACATCAGGCTTGACGGTTGCCCCGCATGCATCACACTTAGGGATACCGGCTGAATCGATGATGTAGTTCAGATCAAAGAATTTGCCGCATCTGGTGCAGTAATTGCGCAAGACGGAACCGTGAAGCTC
>CADCPE010000211.1 GCA_902803275.1 uncultured Erysipelotrichaceae bacterium | reverse complement strand
TTCGAAAAAAGCAGAATGCTCTAATTAAAAAAGAAAGTGCATAATTAAATGTGCTTGTAAAGGAAAAGTCAGATTAGGACAATTGATTAGTTAGTCATTGTTAGATTAATCTGGCTTTTTTATCAGCCCTTTTGCGGTGTCTTCCAACCATGGTGATGAGGGTCAGAAATCTTATGTATCTCTCTTTCAAACATGATTATGATACATTATAACTTGCTATGATAAATATAATTAAAACATATTCGATAAATACGTATTTTATTGTGGAATTAACGTATAAAAATATGTACAATTTGAGTACCTTAGGAATACGTAACCATGAGAACGATAAGTATGCGGATGCCAATGAACATACATATAGATAAGGATGATGTAATTCGGACTGTTTTAGATTGGCTAAATGGTTCCTCCTTATATTATATGAAGGGTATCAATTGGCAGGGTGAGCATACCTTTAGTTATAAATACCAGAGCAAGACTTTAAATATCATAGAATTATCATCAAAAAACATCCTTGCGATTCATTATGAGATTTTGAAGTACAAAGAACACAGCAAGGAAGTAATGGAGTTCGTATATAACGAAGGTAAGAAACTTCTGTTCATCCGGTATCAGATTTCTGACAAAACACAGAAATATATGTTCCGATCATTCGGAAAACTTCCGTATGTTATCCGTTTGATGATATTAAGAGGAATGTTCAGTTCTGCTTATGATGTAGTTCCATCTGTAAAACCGATATTAATCACAAGAAATAATAATTACAAATTGGCTGAGCGTATAGTGAAAGGAATCCTGGCGCATTATATACCGGTGGTCTATATCACAAAGACATCGGAATATGATTATGCGGCAGATCCAGGAAGACTGGCTAGTTTTCTTGCTGGCAGGGCAGTTGTTATGGCAGAGGAAGATCCTTTGGTCAGAGATAGGCTTGTCGGAATTGAAGGGACATCACTGATGAGAGGGTATGCAACGATCTATTACCCGAATGCCAATTCTGTAAAAACGATTCTGAATTACAGAAACTATCCTGATAGTTTGGAAATGTCCAAAGAGATCACACGCTATGTGAATCAGTACTGGAGCCAACAGATGTTCAATGATGATCAGACATGGGAAGGAATATACAGACAGCTCCTGAATGAACAGAAAACACAGCTCGAGGTATCACATAAGAGAATCTCTGCTGAGAACGAACAACTTTATAAAGAACTTGATAATGAACTGACTGACAATGAGTTAACAGTCGAAAAGATGCAGGAAAAGATTGAAACGCTCAACGGTAGACTGCTTGCTGTTCAGGCAGAGCGTGATGGACTCCAGGCTAAATTGGATAATCTTTCTGCAAAACCGGTGTTATACGCCGGAGAAGAAATGGAACTATATTCTGGAGAAATCAAGGCAATTGTTCTTGATGCTCTTTCAGATCAGAAGGAACGGTCAGCTGAAGGGTCTCGCCGTCGCGATGTATTTGAAGACTTGCTTACAGCAAATGGGTATCATGGTGAGCTGAAGAAAAAACGAGATTCAGTTAAGAAAGCTCTCATTGGTAGTTCAAGTACGGAAACGATTTGCAAGGATTTAAAGGAAGCAGGTATTGATTCGGAATATGCTGGTAAGCATATCAAACTCACATATCATGGTGATGGCAGATATGCATCGGTAATGTCTCTGACTCCTTCAGACCACAGATCAGCAAAGAATCTTGCGACCTTGATAAACAAAACGATGCTGTGATGATTCAAGGATTCACATTTCGAGTGGTAAAAATAATGTTTCTATAAAAAGTAGTAAAATTAGCTGTCAAATGCTTGGTTGAATACCAGTAAAAATAACGGTCGTTAAAAATACTACCAGTTTGGAGTGATCATGAGAAAAAAGATAGATCAAAGACAAATTCGATTCGATGGTTTCGGAAACATGGTGTATCCAGGTTTTGCAATAAAAAACGAGCAGGGGAGTTTTCTGTGTGAATTAGACTCTCAACAGATACTTCAATTTCTTACTGAATCAGATGCTCGTATTTTTATGAAAATGCACCCCGAACTGTGTGAGAATGCAATGATTGTTGAATATGTTTTTTTGATTCCGGAAGGAGGAGGTGACGCATGACTGTCTATGGATATTGCAGAATCAGCAGAAAGTCACAGAATATCGAACGGCAGGTTCGTAATATCAAAAGTGTATATCCTCAAGCAGTCATTGTGCAGGAAGCCTATACCGGTACCACGATTGAACGTCCGCGTTTTAACAAACTCCTGAAAGTTCTTAAGCCTGGTGATGTGCTTGTTTTTGATTCGGTCAGTCGTATGTCCAGAAATGCGGAAGAAGGATATGAATTGTATGAAAGTCTTTTTAATAAAGGTGTTGGACT
>CADCPE010000210.1 GCA_902803275.1 uncultured Erysipelotrichaceae bacterium | reverse complement strand
TCTGAAAGTATCAGCCGCGACAAGCGCAACTTTCTTGCCCTGCTGCTTGTACATGTTTGCGAGTTTGGCACAGGTGGAAGTTTTGCCCGAACCGTTTACGCCGACCATCAGGATGACAGTCGGACCGTTCTGGTTGAAGACGATCTCGCTGTCAGGCTTTTCATAGTAGACTTCCTTGAAAGTCTGGCCGAGGAAATTCATGATGTCTTTGGAAAACAGATAATAGTCGTTCTGACAGGTCTCAAAGAAGCGGTCACAGATTATCTCTGCTGTCCTATAGCCGATATCAGCCTCGCTCAACGTGACCATCAGCTGCTCCATGAAATCTTCCTTGTTCTGCTTCTTGTTTTCGGTAACGAAACGGAGTTTTCTGCCCAAGGAATCATTGGTCTTGGCAAAACCATGAAGATATTTGTTTTTGTCTTTTGAAAAGAAGCCCATTATTTCTGAGCTCCTTTGATCTCGTCTTTTTCAGCCATTTCGATGGCGTCGACCAGCTTGACCTTAAGCATCTGCGAGACACCGCGCTTCTGCATGGTGACACCGTATAGCGAATCACACTGTTCCATGGTTCCCGGACGGTGCGTGATGATCAAAAACTGCGATTTATCCGCAAAATCCTTGACGTATTTCGCAAATCTTTCAACGTTGGCGACATCGAGCGCCGATTCGATCTCGTCGAAGATGATCAGCGGCTGCGGTCTTACTTTAAGGATCGTAAACAATACCGAGATCGCGATCAGAGACTTTTCACCGCCGGAGAACAGCCTGATCGATTTGACTGATTTACCAGGAGGCTGAACGTCGATATCGATACCGGTGTTCAGGATGTCATTTGGATCTTCCAGGATCAGCTTGGCTCTTCCACCGCCGAAAAGTCTGCCGAATACAGCCGGCAGTTCAGCATTTATGGCATTGAATGTCTTTTCGAACTGGACTTTCATGATCTCGTCCATCTCATCGATGGCAGCCAGGATCTTGTCTCTGGAAGCGATCAGATCATCATAGTTCTTCTTGAGGAACTCATATCTTTCATTTACTTCAGAGAATTCTTCAGGAGCAGCCATATTCACATTGCCAAGTTCCTGAATGTCTCTTCTTAAGTTCATTACCTCTTCCTTGGCTGTCTCATCGATCTCTATATCGCTGTTTTGCAAGGCATACTCAAAAGTCATCTGATACTCAGATGCGAGCCTGTTGAGGTTGTTTTCCAGCTTTGTCTCGAGCACAGCCTTATTGGTGCTGATGGATGAGATGCCGTTTTTAGTCTCGTCAAGCTGTCTTCTGATCTGACGGATCTGCTGATCCTTGCGGTCGATCTCGGCAGAAAGTTTCATCCTCTCTTCCCTTTTCAGCTTTAAAGAGTTCGAAAGTTCGTCCTTTTTGGCATAATTGGCAGATAACTGCGCAATGACGGAATCGGAAATGCTTTCCTTATTGTCGCTAGGCTTGATCATTTCATAATCGGCCTGCATCTTTTCGTATTTGGCTCTCTTTGAATCGACGATCGGTTCCAGCTGAGCGATGGCGATCCTTTTTTCCGTCAGCTGGGAATCAAGAGTTTCCTTCTGCGAGATCAGGGAATTGTATTTCTTGATGGCAAGCTCGTTTTCAGCTCTGTAGGATAAAAGATCCTTTTCGATCCTGTCGAGTTCTGCCTGAGCCGTGATCAAAGAGACTTCATTTTTGACCTTGCCACCGGTCATCGAACCTCCCTTGTGAACGATATCACCGTCAAGCGTGACGATCTTGTAGGCGAATTTCAATAAGGCCGAAAGATTGTTGGCATTTTCAAGGTTGTCACATACAAGGATATTTGAAAGAAGTGAATCCCTTACCGGTTCAAATTCCGCTGCACAGCTGCAGAAATCATAGGCAGTGCCCAAAAATCCCTTGGTATTCTCACAGACGATGCTGTCTTCGTATTTCAAAAGGTGCTGTCTGCATACGGTCAAAGGAAGGAAAGTTGCCCTTCCGGATTTGTTTCTCTTTAAGAATTCGATCGCCTTTCTGGCGGCATCCTCATCCTTGGTGACAATATGATAGACGCTTCCGGCCAGGGCTGTCGCAACAGCTTCCTCATAGCCTTTTTCCGGATGGATCTCCTGTCCGATAACACCGAGTATGCCGTAAAGCGAAGACTTGTTTGACATGATAGCCTGTACACCGGCCTGATTGACTGATGAAAACGGATCGGAAAGGACGTTTTTAAGAACTTCAACGCGGTTGTTCATCCTGTTTAAGACACTGGTCGTTTCATCCTTTTTGAGTGATGCTTCCGCCAGTTCAGCCGCAGAGTTGTCCATGTTTGTGTGAATGAGCTCAATCTCAGAACGGAGCTTGTTCAGACGTTCCAGACGGTCTTCATATTCGAATTTGGCTTCATTGATCGATGATTCCATCTCTTTGATCTTTTCTTCGGAAGAGCCCATCTGCAGTGCGTATTTTCTTCTTTCGTCGATCTCGATCCTTCTGGCTTCCAGATTCTGGATCTCATTAATGACCATCATCAGCTTTTCCTGAAGAGAATTGATCTCTTTGTCGTATTCTCTTAGACGGCTTTTTGATTCATAGTTGCTGTTCTCATGAACCTGGATCGTCGTCTGGTGCATCGCCAGAGAAGTCTCCAGATCAAACAGGGACTTTTCAAGTTCGGTCTTTGAAGCGTTAAGGTTCTGGATATCACTGACAAGAACGGCAACTTCGATCTGTTCAAGTCTTGATTTCTTTTCCCTGTATATTTCAGCTTTCTTGGCCTGCCTTTTTAATGGTGAGACCTGTCTCTCCAGTTCGGAAAGAATATCAAAAGTACGGTCAAGGTTCTCTTTGGTTCTTTCGAGTTTGTTTAATGACTCGATCTTTCTTTTCTTGTATTTGGATACACCGGCTGCATCTTCAAAGATCTCGCGGCGGTCATACGGTTTTGCTTCCGCAAAAGCCGAGACATTGCCCTGCGAGATCATAGACATGGAATTCTTGCCTAAGCCGGTATCCATGATCAGATCCATAATGTCTTTGTATCTGACATTCTTTCTGTTTATCAGATATTCGGCATCCTGATCGGTATTGTATATCCTTCTGGTCAGTTCGATCTCATCAAGATCGGAATTGAGGTAACGGTCCCTATTGTCGAAGACCAGAGTGACTTCCGCCATGTTCATCGGCTTTCTTTCTTCGGTACCGGCAAAAATGATGTCAGTCATTTTTTCGCCTCTTAGCGATTTGACTGACTGTTCACCTAAAACCCACCTGATGGCATCGGAAATATTTGATTTACCGCAGCCGTTAGGACCGACAATTCCTGTCACCGGATCTTCGAAATCAATCTTTATATTATCAGCAAAGGACTTGAACCCCTGCATTTCAATGCGCTTTAAAAACATCAAATCTCCTTTTTGTACCTAGATATTATATCAAAATTTAAAAGAGTAATTATATTAATTTCAAGATTCGATGATCAGTGCAAGACAACCATCATTTGCTGAACTTTTATCGATATTTACGGATATTTCCGTAATGTTATTGACAAAATTCACATCATATCGGTTATTGCCATCATCCAGAGTGTATTTATGGCCTTTTTCAGCATATCTGGCAAACGGATCGGACTTGATATACATCAATACCCTTTTGCCTGAAAAGAGCCTGTAAGGCTTTATTATGCGCTTATTGCGCGTTTCGTATGCTTCGATCAGATCGCTTATCTCGTTGTCTTTTAGTTCGCTTGAAAGAACTATATGATCGAAACCGAGCCTTTTAAGGAATTCATAGGCATAGGAGTTGCATATGTTGAGAGTATAATAGGCGATCTTGGATCTATATTCCTTCAAAAGACCTCCGAATTCGCATATTGCCCCATCTGTGGAATCGGCATATCTGCTTTCTTTGTTTATGACATAATTTACAGGGTATTCCTTATCATTCAAGAAGATACGATCACCATTCTGGATCATTTCGCCTTCATCTGTTTCATCTTTCAAATCTGCCAGGCTTATCCCGGATTCAAGCCTGTCTCTTTTAAAACTGCCTAGACGGTATTTATTGAACTGTTCGATCGCATTCCTTCTGATCTCGTTAAGCTGTGAAACACTTAGGAATGCATCTTCACTGTTCAGCTCAAGATCATTGAGAAAGTACTCCGTATCATTGAGTTTCTGAAACTGTCTGATGACTGTTTCCTTATTCAAAGGGGCTTTTAAGGCTTTCTGAGCGGTTATTGAGCTCTGGAAAGTATAATTGTCATCCAGACATTTAAGATTCACTTCAACGTTCCTGTTCGGGTATATGGAAAGTTTGACATCAAGAGGGATCCTTTTTTCAGGCAAGCTGTTAACGGTGTTCTCCAGGATATAGTCCTGAGTCTTGAAAACTCTGCCGGAGAGCTTTTCTTTGCTTAGGATCGAAACGATCTCCCCCTTGGATGCATGGCTTACCAAAAGGCCATCCTTGTACAGCATGTTTACGATGCAACCGAAATCGCCTATCCTGATGCCGTCAAACTGATTGAGATCTCTGCTTAGTCTGATATAGGTATGATCGTTCTTGTTGTAGAGCACCTCGCCTGTTTCGATCCCCAGATGATTCGGCGTCTTCTGGCCGAAGAGTTCATTCCTGTCATGAAGCAGATCATCGCTGAAATTGCGGTTGAAGAGAACTCTGAGCTTATCTAGTTCATCCTGCGACAGCCTATATCTGCTGCCTTTGAAATACTCATCGATGGCCTTGCGATACAGGCTCGTCACATATCCGACATAGGCACTTGACTTCATGCGCCCTTCGATCTTGAAGGAAGAAACTCCTGCCTCGATCAGATCAGGTATATCTTCGATCAGACAATTGTCTTTAGGTGAAAGCAGATACTTCGTATCCGTTTTGACCTTTTTATCGTCTTCATAAAGATCGTATTTGAGCCTGCAGCATTGTGCACACATGCCTTTGTTGGCAGAACGGGTTTTTGAATAGGAAGACATCAGGCACTGTCCGGAATAGGACACGCAGATCGCCCCATGAACGAATACTTCTACTTCTATCCCCTGTCTGCAGCATTGCCTTATAAGTTCAAGATCGGATTCTCTGGCCAGGACTACCCTTTTGAAACCGAGTTTCTTTGCGTTTATGACACCGCTGAGATTGTGGACGTGCATCTGAGTCGAACAGTGCAGTTCAAAATCCGGATATTTTTCTTTCAGGACATAGTAAAGGCCAAGATCCTGTATCAGGAGCGCATCAACGTTGCTTCTGTAATAGAAATCGGCCATCTTCAGCGCATTTTCAAACTCTTTTTCATTGAGCAGGGTATTGAGTGTCACAAATATCCTTACGCCTCTTAGGTGTGCATATCTGACAGCCTGCTTAAGCTGTTCGTTATCAAAGTTATTCGCAAAAGCACGAGCCGAAAAATTCTTGCCTCCAAGATATACGGCATCGGCACCGCCGGCTATCGCGGCTTTAAGACAGGCAAAATTGCCTGCCGGTGAAAGAAGTTCCGGTTTTTTCATTTTTTGAGCAGCTCCAGAATAAAGAGTTCAAAACGCGAATTGTCGCTTACAGAGTTGTCGCTCTTGCATTTGATGTCAAGATCGCTAAGCTGAGCAAGCAGTTTTATGATCTGTCTTTTATCAAGGACATTGGTCGTTGCAACAGCCTTGTTGTAGCGATATTCGTTTATATTGCACAGTTCCATGATCTCGCTTTTCTTCTTGCCAAGGGAAATATAATATGCGATCTGATAAAGATACCTCAGCTGGCTGGCGAGAAGTCCGATCACGCTTAAAGCCGAATCGTTTTCATTGAGCAGCTTTCTTTCTGTAGCTATCGCCTTGGATATGTCCTTGTTTGTAAGGGCGTTTACAAGTTCAAAACTGTCATTGTCATCAGAGACGGTGCATAGCTTATTGATAACCTGTGCAGTTATCTGTTCAGGATAGAGCTTAAGAACTTCAAGATTGCTGTTGAGCAGTGTTGCGCTTCTTTTACAGATATTGCTTAAAACGCTGATGGCTTCATTGTTGAGCTTAAGCCCTTCTTCATTCAGTCTGGTCCTGACATATGAATTGAAATTCCTGTAGTCATATGAGTTGAGAGTGATCAGTTGAGCATTGTCGTTGATCGTTTTAAAGGATTTAAGCCGACTGTTGAAATTGTTCTGATATGTATAGAAGATCAGATCGGTCTCATAGATCGGATTTTTCACATAGTCATAGACTGCTTCCAGCTTTCTGTCATCGACCTTCTTGATCAGAAAATCCGGTTCTTCAACAAGCACGAGACTGCCGGAAGAAAAAAGTGAATTTCCAAGACACGAATCAACAAGCGCATCAT
>CADCPE010000209.1 GCA_902803275.1 uncultured Erysipelotrichaceae bacterium | reverse complement strand
GATATAAAGATGGATTCCTTAAGAGAAAACATCGGCATCGTGCAGCAGGATGTCTTCCTGTTCTCCGGTTCTTTCTATGACAATATCGCTTACGGACGCAAGGATGCGAGTGAACAGGATATCATTGAAGCTGCAAAGAAAGCCAACATCTATGACTACATCATGACTTTGCCTGAAGGCTTCAATACGGAAATCGGTGAGCGCGGCATCAGACTTTCCGGTGGACAGAAACAGCGTCTGTCGATCGCCAGAGTCTTCCTCAAGAATCCGCCGATCCTGATCCTTGACGAGGCAACCAGCGCTCTGGATAACGTCACTGAGACTCTGATCCAGGAAGCATTGAACTCTCTTAGGAATGGACGGACGACCATCGTTGTAGCCCATCGTCTTTCAACGATCAGAAATGCCGATGAGATCCTGGTCGTCTTCAACGGGAAGATCATCGAACATGGCGATCATGATCAGCTCATCGCAATAGACAACGGCGTATATAAGAACCTGTACAATTCTCAGTTTGTCGAGTACGAAAACAGGACTCTGCTTTAGCTGTTATTTTGATATACTTATAATGTGAAGAAACAAAAATATCATATAGGAAGGGCCTGAAAGATGAAAAAACTGTTTGCTTTGGCTTTTGTAGCATTGGCAATTATTTCTTTGACCAGGTGTTCAAAAAAGGATACAGAAACGCCTGATGAAAAGCCGGAAGACGGCAACAAACCAAAGAAAGAAGAAAACATGAGACATGTGATCGAAAATGATCATCTCAAAGTGGAAGTGAGTGAACTGGGAGCTACACTGGTTAGATTTATCGACAAGAAGACCGGTCAGGATATCGTGCTGGGCTATGACGATGATGATGCCTATCTGCGCAATGCTTTCAATCTTGGTGCCAGCATCGGCCGCAATGCCAACCGGATCGAAAACGCATCATTTATGCTGAATGGAAAACAGATCCAGCTGACTGTCAATGACCATGGAAATCAGCTCCATGGCGGTGGAAAAGAGGGCTTTGCCTTCAAACACTGGGATCTTGTTTCCAAGAGCGATGACGAAGTAGTCTTCTCTTATCTGTCCAGGGATGGCGAACAGGGCTTTCCGGGAAACCTGAAAGCTTATGTCAGATATAAGATTGAAAACAATACGCTTCTGTGGGAATACAGCGGAGAATCTGACGAAGATACGCTGTTCAATATGACTAATCATGCATATTTCAATCTCGGCGATGAGACTATTCTGGATGAATACCTGCACATCGATTCCGATAAGTACGCGCCAACCAATGATGTTGCCTTGACACTTGATGAAGTAAGGGACGTCAAAGATACGCCGTATGATTTCACGCAGTTTACCCGTGTCGGTGACAATCTTTCAAAGATCGACAATATCGACAACAACTATGTCTGGGAGACTATGGGGGATAAGCTCATGGCCGAACTCAAGAATGATAAACTGAAGCTGTCGGTCTATTCAGATCTGCCAGATATGCATCTGTTTACCGCTTCCAATCTTAATACCGATACAGGAAAAGGCGGTGAGCCATACAAGAGCTATGGCGGACTGGCCCTGGAATGTCAGTTTTTCCCTAATGGCATAAACTACGGCGATAAATACATCCTGCCTATTCTGAGAAAAGGCGAAAAGATGTGCCATTATATGCGTTACGAACTTGAAGGAGTAGAATGATCATGGAATTTAGTGAACTGATAAAGATCAGAAGAAGCTGCCGCAGCTACAAGGAAGCAGAAGTCTCTGAAGAAGACATAAAAGAGATAATCAGAACCGCTCAGCAGGCACCGTCATGGAAAAATTCCCAGACCGGCCGCTATTATGTTGCCTTGAGCGATGAAGCGATCGAGACTGTCTTTAATGCGCTGCCGGGCTACAATCAGAATTCGACCAGAAATGCTGCCTATATCGTCACGAGTTTCGTTCCCGGTATCTCCGGCCGCAGTAGCCAGGGAGATATGGAAAAAGAAGGCGATATCTGGGGCGGCTATGATCTGGGCTTGCAGAATGCCTATATGCTTCTTAAGGCCAGTGAACTCGGTTACGACACGCTGATCATGGGATTGAGAGATACTGATGCCTTAAGAAAGTACTTCGACATTCCGGAAAACGAGATCATCATGCCGGTTGTTGCCATAGGAAAGAAGAACGCCGAAGCAAACATGCGTCCGCGCAAGGAACTCGATGAGATCCTGAAGATCAGATAGAAACAATACAGATACTTTGGTCAAGAGCGAGAGAAATCTCGCTTTTTTATGCTTTTTGAAAAAAACCGGTAGGAAAAACATGTGTTTTCGGCTCATAAAGAATAGGAGGAAAAACTTTATGAGAACAATCATGGTCGAGCCCGAAAGACTCGAATCAACTGCCGGCTTTATTGAGAACGCCAATCAGGATTATGACCGCACATTTCAGGCGATCTACAATCAGGTCGACAAGATGTCTGTTTCCTGGAAAGGCAAGGATAATACGGCCTTCGTCAACCAGATCAGGTCATTTGAGGATGATCTCAGACAGATCTCGATCATCATGAGGCAGTACGCTGATTTTCTGCGCAATTCAGCCAGAGCCTATCGTGAGACACAGGAAGAGATCTATGCCAGCGCAAGCCGCTTAAGGTAGGAACAGGAGGTTAAACTATGAACAACGAGATCAACATCACGCTAAGTGAATTGAGCGACTGCGCTTCACAGATCAGGAACTGCAATGCCTCACTGGATGATATCCTCTCCTCGGTTTCCAAAGCCATGCATGAGATCAACAGCATCTGGCAATCCGAAGGCGAAGAGGTTCTTCTGAGCCGCTTCGACCGTTTTGCGACCAGGTTTATCGATGAATCGGAAGTTATCGAATCCTATGCCAAATTCCTCGATTCAACGGTATCTGATTACGATTCTCTGGAATCCACGATCGTCGCAAACGCTTCAAACTTTGACTAAAAAGTTGTGCATTTGTCTTACAGGCTTATTAATCATTATTACCTGCAGTGCCTGTAAGACAAGGCCGGCGTATCTGATGAAGGATTTTCTCAATACGCTGGCCGAAAGATCCGGCATAGGAACAGGTGAAGATAACATCTCAGATCTCAGAAACTGGGGTGTAAAGATAGAAGAAGATGAACTCGACAGAAGCTTTGATTATACGGATTTAAGTGAAAAGCTTACTCAGCTGATAGATGAGGGCGATGACCTTGAATCACTTAAAAACAAACACATCATCGATCGAAACGCAAAAGAAAAACAGATCGTCCTCAAAAAGGAAGGCGAAGATGTCATAGACAGGACTGTGGCCTATCTCAACAGCAGGGACTTTGAACCTTTTTTTGATTATGAACTGAAGAAGCAGCCTAAGCAGCCTGATGATGAGCTTTCTGATGGTGATATTGTCGTCATGGACAGCGGATATAGGATAGTAAGAAAAGAAGGGGAAGAAATTGTTTATGAGGATGCGGGATTTGAAGATGTCTTCTCCTATTTTGAGATCGCCGATTCATACTATATCGATTTTGAAGAAGCGGAAGTCACTCCCTATGGTGAAGAATATGTGGATACTTCCTATATAAACGAGAAATTCAATCTGCTTGCATCAAACAACCATGTCTTCAGCAATGAAGGCTTCAGGATCTCCTACACACTGAACAAGGCCGGTATCGATGTCCATATTTCCCGCAACACAGACGGTGTAAACATCTATGGCGATCTTTCCCTGCATAATGTCAAACCGGTCTTCAAATGGCTTTATGAGGAAAATGATGTCAGAAACTGCTACTTCAATCTTTCCTTCAAGACGACCGAAAAACTGGGAGGATCGATCGGCCGCTATGGCAACTACCATCTCAATCTGAAAGATGCCGATGCATCATCCTTTAAAAGTCTCATCTCTTCGATCATTGAGAAACAGAAGGATGAAGTGGAAGCCACGATCCCGATCTGCCAGATAAAGACCCCGATCCCAAACATTCCCACGGCATTTCTAAATTTTGATGTGCTGATCAAGCTCTATGTGTCCGGCAAAGCTGAAGTCGTACTCTACAACAGCCATTGCATCGGTTTTGAAACAAGAGACGGCAACGTACGTTTCATCAATGACACGGATCGTGATCTTGACGCGATCATTCAGGCATCATCCAAGGCGGCCCTGGGCCTCAACGTCAATCTTGAAGCGGCGACCTTCAGGATCGCTGATATTGAACTTGATGCGGGAGTAAGGGCTTTAGTCAGAAGTACCATTCACCTTTATGACAAAAACGGCGAGCTGACTAGCGAAAGCAGCGACTATGCGCTGTCGACTCTTGAGGAACTCAGTGACGGCAATCCTGATGTCAAAGTCTGCGGAGATATCTCCCTGTATTATCTGCTGGATCTGCTCATCAATACTTCCAGAAGCCAGATGGGAAAGTACGGCTTTTCCAAAACTTTCAACATTCTGGATGAAGACAACCAGATCTTCGGGAATCTGTCACATATCGAGGATGGGCATTTTGTAAAGAAGTGCACCCGGAACGATCGCCCTGTACTTGTAGGCATGAACGAAGTAAAATCCACCAGGATCGTCCTTAATTCCTATGCGGAAGTCCTAAGACGCAACGAGACCTTCAAGATCGAGATCCTTGCTTTGCCGGAAGGATATCAGAACACCGATCTTGTCTATGAAAGCGCTGATGCTTCTGTCGCGACAGTCAGCAGCGGAATCATCAGACCTGTCTCTCCCGGCAGTACCAGGATCATCGTTCATACTTCAGACAATAAATACAGCGCCTATATCAATATTCTGGTGAGTACCCAATAATGTTCATCATCATCTGCGACAGATCATCCATATTCAGCAAGAACCTGAACAAAGACAAAAAGCTGAGATACAAGGGGCTCGAGATCTATTTCAGAAAGGGCAGTTTCTACCTGTTTCTTTCTAACGGATATTATCTTCCTGACGGTTCCAAGACCTGCAGGCTGGAATGCAGCAGCTATGCGATAGGGATGAAGGACTATTACTATCAGATCGAACTGTATGTCTATGGATCGGATGAAGGCTATGGGGAATTCCATCTTTATGAACTGAAGGATTTTATTGCGGCCAGTGTCGATAATGCGGATGTCTATCTGAAGGACCCGTATCTCAAGGACAGATACGTGATACTGAAAGACGGTTTCCTCAAGGCCAATTATCCGCTCATCGTCAACGGCAGAGATTATGACGGCCACAGGCTTATGGCTGCAGACAAGGTGGAGATGCTCAGCTTCAGGTTCATCTATTTTGACGGTTTTCTCTATATGAACGGCTTCATGTCTGAAAACAGTCTCAATAAATTCAAACCGCTTTCTCAGTCGATCAGGTATTCAGACAGGCTCAATGAAAACCGCTACTATCTTCCTGAAGAATATCCTGAACTGCTGATCGACAAAGTAAAGGAATATAAGCCTCTTGAAGACAGACAGAATACCCCGATAATCAAAACCGTCCTTCCCAATGTGGTGATGTCTTCGGCGATCGGCGTTTCAGCCTGTATCAGCTACACGAATGCGGTAGCTGGCGGTCGCGACATCAGCAGTCCGCTTTCGTATTTCATCTCCCTGATCGCGATGTCGGTTACCGGTGTAGTGATCCCGCTGTCTTTCCACCTTTATGAAAGACGCCGTTTCCGCAAGGAATTCAAAGAAAACAGGGATGAATACCTGGAGTATCTTAAGGAATATGAATCTGATCTGGAAAAAAGGCTCCAGAAGTATCTTGAGGATAACGAACAGCGTTATTTTTCTCTGAACAGCTTAAGAAACGAGATCTTCTATCTGCACAAGGAAGCACAGGATTTTATGACTCTCAGTTTAGGCAGGAGTACTCTGAGCAGGGAATTTGAATTCAAAAAAAGTTCAGATAAGCAGATCGATGACCATCTAGGCAGAATCGAAAGAAGACTGCTGGATATCGGCGGCTTTCCCTATCTTTATTCTCTCAGGGAAAACAGAATCACAACGCTCGTATCCAGGAAAGAAAAGAAGTACTACTTTTTTGAAAGGTTTATTCTTGAGCTTGCGTACAAGCATCATTTTCATGATCTTTCAATCGGGATCTTTTCCGATGATCCGGGCATGATCGAGAATTATTATGATCTTCCTCATCTGTACCTTGAGCGAAAACGGCTGTTTTTTACCGATAAAAGAGAACTCATCAGTGCCGATCAGAAGAAATATGATCATCCTCTTGTGATATTCATGGACAGAAAAAGCGACTATCTGTTTTCCAACAAGGATATCAGAGTGATCTATTTCTCCCTGGACAGGGAGGACATGTACAAGGATTCCGACTGCGTCATTGAATATCTGAACAATGACGGCTATGTGAAAGGGAAAACAAATCAGCGTTTCACATATGTCGAAGAGGATCTCGATAGAGGCAGGATCTTTGATCTGCTCAGAAACTACAGCGCCCTGTTTGTGAAAAGAAGCAGTTATTCCTTTATGAAGATTTTCGGTGATTATGACATAAAAGGCAATTATTTAAAGAAAGCCCGGAAGCTGCAGGCTGACTTTGCGTATCTTGATGATCAGCTTCTCAGTTTTGATCTTCACGAAAAGGGACAGGGTCCTCACGGTCTGATCGGAGGTACGACCGGATCAGGCAAATCAGAACTCATCGTCTCCCTGCTTCTGTCGCTATGCATAAGATATTCTCCGGAGTACCTGAATATCGTCCTTATCGACTATAAGGGGGGAGGGATCAGGGAATCGCTGACCGCAAACGGAAACAGTCTCCCCCACATCATTGGAGCTGTTTCCAATCTTGAAAACAACGTCATTGAAAGAATGATCATTGCACTGAACAACGAATGCCGAAGAAGGCAGCTTCTGTTCAAGAGGCTTTCCGCTTCCGGCAATACTTCGATCATGAATCTTGATGATTATCTTAGCAGCAGCCCTGAAGAAAAGATCGCCCACCTGCTTATTGTGGTCGATGAATTTGCGGAGCTCAGGAAAGAGAATCCCGAGCAGATCAGACAGCTGATCTCGATCTCCAGAATCGGCCGAAGCCTCGGTGTCCATCTCATACTGGCCACCCAGAAGCCTTCCGGCAATATTGATGAGGAGATCTTCTCCAATTCAAAGTTCAAGATCGCCCTTAAAGTCTTCGAAGAGAAAGACTCGCATGATCTGATCAGATGCAAGGATGCGGCATATCTTAATGAACCGGGATCTTTCTGTCTGAAAGTCGAAGATTCATTGATAAAAGCCAGAAGCATCTATTCAAAGAAAGCCGTCCAGGACAACGAGCCATACGAGGCAAGCCTGCTCGATCATCAGCTGAACGTGACCTCATCCAGACGTCTGGTGAAGGATATTTCCGTTTCGGAAGCGGCCTTTTTCGTAAACAGGATAAACGATGCCGCAAGACAGCTGGAACTAAAGATACCAAAACTGAGATTTTTGCCGCCTGATCCTCCTTCAAGAAAAGACAGAGATGTGGAAGGATCCTTTCTGTTAGGGATTAGTGACGACTATTTGAACGATGAAAACAAGCTGCTACAGTATGATCTGCAGGACAATCTTCTGATCTGTTCCGAGCGGCATAATGAATCCTGCAGTTTTCTTAACACCCTCAGTGAAAACAGAAGAAAGACAGTCGTTATCGGCAATGAACACATAGCGGCAGCTTTTATCAGTGATTCGCTTACCTATGATGAAGATGAAGACATCCTCTATCTGTTCAGGTATCTGCTTGAGAATGATGATGATCTCTGTCTTGTGATCGAAGATCTCAACTGTCTTTTTTCCTATTCCGATGAATATATCGATCTGCTGGTAAAACTGTTAAGAAGGAGTGAAAACATGCGTTTCAATTTCGTCTTTTTCACAAGATATGCCCAGATAAGTTTCAAACTGCTCAACTGTTTCAGACACAGATTTATGATCGGCAACAGTGAGAAAAGCGACATTGCCTATTTTTTCGGCTGTTCAAGCCGCTATAAGGGAAACAGTTTCTTCTATGATGAAGAGCTCAAGCCCTTCATACCGCTTGAAATAGAAGATCTGATCCGGGAGGAAAGAAGAATAGAAAACACGATCAGTCATATACCTGATGATTACGGACCGCTGATCAGTGAAAAAGGCTGTCTGCTCGGCTATGATCTCAAGAGCAGAAGACCTATCTATGGCGATAAAGATATCCTTATAACATCCTTTGATGAAGAACTTCTTGACGTGTACAGAAATGCCTATAAAGACCTTGAGATCGAATCTTATGATAACGCTCTTTTACAGCAAAGAAGGAAAGATATCCTGTTTCTGGGTCCGGGTATTTTTATACAGCGTCTTTTCATATCAGGTCTAAGAAACGATCTGAAAAAAAGTGAAGCACTGTTTGTGTGCGGGGGCGAAAGCTTCCTGCTCAGGAGCCTTAGCCATGCATGAAGTGCTGATCCGTTTCAGATTCGTTGATGCCGACAGGACGATCGAATGCGCTCTTGATGAAAGACTCAGCTTCAGGGACAACTTTAGGCTGCTTGAAAAGATAAGCGATGTGAATATCAGGGATGCAGTGATCTATGATCCTGAAAAAAAGATCTTCCTGAGTGAAGATCTTCCGCTTGAGCAGTTCAATATCTGCAGATTCATCCTGCTTTACATATTCAATATCTGAATCAGTTTTCGGAAAACTTGTAGAGCACTACTTCCGGATCGGAATTCAGTCTGGCGTTATAGTTTCGCTGGCCCAGACCGTTGCTTATGTCCAGTGTCGTAGAATTCCTGGTGGATTTGCCGCGGTAGTATTTCTGACATCCGGCATCTCTGTAGAAGAAGTTGACTAGCGGGATATAGACCTGGCCATTGCGGCTGTGGCCGGCGCACATGTAGTCGACGTTGTGTCCCTTGATCTCATCAAAAAGATCAGGACAGTGGCTGATCACCAGGCTGTAAGCTGAACTGTCGACGCTATCGAGGATGCCCGGATCCGGATCGGCATTTTTCGAATTATTCAGACCGATGATGTTTATCCGCGCCTGTGATGAGACGGCAACGACTCTGATCTCGTTGTTTAGGACTTCGAACTGAGCGTCCTCGAGGATGTTTGTGACTTTCTCCTGAGAGGCCATATCTTCATCACCAAGCACCGCATACTTGCCGTATTTTGCGTAAAGAGATCTCAGGCTTTCCTGAAGGAAGTCTCTTTCTTCCTGAGACATCGGTGTTTCAGCCTTTTCCAGCAGATCGCCGCCGAAGATGATCAGATCAGGCTTGAAGCTGTTGACGGTCTCGGTCATCCTTTCCAGTTTCTTTCTGTCAAAGAAATCGCCGTAGCTCATATCCGAAAAATAAGCGATGAGAAAACCATCGAGATCTTCATTGACTTTTCTTGATCTGAGCGTCTCTTGTCTTACTTTCAGCTGATTCGGATTGGCTTTAGTCGCGTTGATGTAGCTTATCGTTATCAGTGAAAGCACAGCCAGCACGATTATTGCGATCTTTTTTATGGACATAAACCTATTATAGCCTAATTGAAATCACATAATTTTCCATATTTAAAACATATTTGTAATATACCGGTTTTGTATCATTAGGTTGCAAGGTAAGTGAGAACCTTGTCGGTACTGGCCCCCAAGATTAGAAGTATCGTAAATATTTATCCCCTTAAATAAAAATAAGAACTGCCCTGAGTATATCAGGGCTTTTCTTATGCTAAAATAATCATAGTATGAGAAAAAACGATAAGAAAAAACTGATCATGATCCTGATCCTTGCCGTCCTGCTGGTATCACTTGGCGGTGGGATTCTGATCCGCTATATTGAAGAAAACTTCAGTAAGACCAATACTTACTATCTTGCCGGCAATCAGCCGACGATCTCTCTTTACGACAAGGATGGCAATGAGCTGGTCTTTTTCAGAGGCTTTGAAGCACAGATCAAACCGAAGAAGGCCAAAGTCGATGATGTCGAATACAATCAGCTGGTATACAACGACAATATCTACTATGTTGCGGATGACTGTCTGGTTCAAAGCAGAGACCAGTGCGTAAGAGAAACAGATCTGTATGCCCTGAGGGACCATGTTCTGACCAGGGATTACGATGATTTCCGCATTGCCGATTTCATCAAGAAGGGAACGCATCTTACAATCAGCGGCTACCATGAACTGCTTGATGACGGTACTGTCGATTACTATCTGGTCAACGATACCGGATACATATCTTCAAAATACGTCGCACAGGAATACTATGAAACAAAACTCGATTCAAGTATCTATGCGGATGTCTATTATGGTGAAGGCGGTTCACCGGAACTGATCGACTATTACCATAAAGAGGAATT
>CADCPE010000208.1 GCA_902803275.1 uncultured Erysipelotrichaceae bacterium | reverse complement strand
CTTCCTAGACTTAAACTTTATGAATGTTCCTTGACTGCCAAGGATGCAGATGATTTCATCAATAATGAACTTCCTAGATATATCGATCTGCAGCTTGAATACATGGACAAGAGAGTAAAGTTCTGTGTTGAGGAATCCAACTTCTTCAAGTCAAATTTCCTGGTTACAGAAGGTTTCGTAAAGCAGGAGAACTTCACCGGCATGTTTGGCCTTGTGGGACTTGCGGAGTGCGTAAATAATCTTCTGCATATCGAAGACAAGAAAAAAGGATTCGGACTGAATAAAGAAGCTACACAGCTGGGGCTGAAGATAATTGAAGTGATCGAAAAACGCGTCAATGAACACGTTGCGCCTTATTGCGAAGCTTTCGGACACAGATACAGACTGCATGCGCAGGTCGGCATCGATACCGACGGTATGGAAGATTCGCCGGGTACAAGGATCCCTATATTTGCTGAACCAAGCATTCTGGAACAGCTTAAGGTAAATGAAATGTTCCATCCGTATTTCCCTACCGGAACAGGCGACATCTTTAAATTTGAAGAAACATATGAAAAAACACCGGAAGCTGTTTTGCCGATCATCAAAGGATCTTTAAACAACGGACTGCGTTACTTTTCCGGTTATCTTGAGAACTGCGATGTTGTAAGAGTCACTGGTTATCTTGTCAAGAAGTCGGAGATCGAAAAACTTAATCAGAAGAAACAGTCATTGAACAATGTCACAGTCTTCGGCAAAGGTGCTCAGGACGGCGCTCATGCTCTGGACAGAAGGATCGTGCGTCATGACGATTAGCGCTCCTGTCAACAGAATAATTCCGTTTTCCAATGTCGATGGACCATCCAATCGGATGGCCATCTTTTTTCAAGGCTGTCAGTTCAATTGCCGTTTCTGTCACAATCCGGAAACGATCAATATGTGCAGCAGCTGCGGTGACTGCGTTAAAACCTGCCCAGTAAATGCGCTCAGTCTTGTCGATGGGAAAGTCACATGGAATAAAGATGTCTGCGTTAACTGCGATACATGCATCAAGACCTGCAGCAGCAATTCTTCACCAAAGATCACATATATGGCCGTTGAAGATATTCTGGAAAAGATTGAAGAAGTTAGACCATATATAGAAGGAATTACTCTTTCAGGCGGAGAATGCACTCTTAGAAAAGATCTTATCATGGAACTTTTCCCGAAAGTCAAGGCTATGGGACTTACGACTTTACTTGATTCCAACGGATCGCTTGATTTCAGGAAAAACAGTCAGATCCTGGAATACTGCGACGGGGTGATGCTGGATGTGAAAGCCGTAGACAAGCAGTTCTCTGACTGGCTTATCAGATATCCCAACGAAGTTGTACTGAATAATCTTGATTATCTTCTGAAGGTAAAAAAGCTCTATGAAGTCAGAACGATCATTTTCCCGAATAGAGATAAGGACAACAGAGAAACTGTCACTTATGTAGCACAGCATATTCAGGATAGATGTTTCTATAAGATCATCAGATACAGACAGTTCGGTGTCAGGGATGAGGAAAGAGCTATACTTGGCGATACGACCACCGAAGAAGAATATGCAATGGAATTTGTCGAACTGGCAAAATCTCTGGGTGCCAGTAAGGCATATATCATATGATCTAGCCGTCTGATCCAAAAAAAGCGGTTTTGTCTTTAAAACTGTGGGCAGTGTATGATTCAGAGGAACGATTGATTCAATTTATATTATCTGCAGAAAAGGGGGAACTTTATGTACAGAGTTTTGGCTTGTGATCTTGATGGAACGTTGTTAAAAGACGATAAGACTATTTCACAAAAGACGATAGATGAAATGAGAAGGATAACTGATCAAGGTGTGATAATCCTTCCTTCAACAGGGCGGACGCACCGGGAACTGCCAACAATTCTAAAAGATCTTCCTTTTATTCATTATGCCCTGTGCTGCAACGGCGGTTCCGTATATGACTATATCGAAGACCGCTACATCTATGAGGATTCAATACCTCATAAACTGGCTTTGGAAGTACTTGAATTCGCTAAGTCGCTTCCGGTCTATGAATCCGTTATCGTAAACGGTGAACGTATCGTTCAGGGCAACGAGAACGACGAGATAGTCGATTATATCCGCAAAGTAGCAGTTAAAGGTATCCTTTTCAACCTTACTGGTGCCCATGATGTAAAGGAAGCATTCGCAAAAAGAGGACAGAACGCCCAGAAATTCCTGTTTTATTTGAAGGAAGGCCATGATAAAAAAGAGGTTCAGGAAAGACTCTCATCAAGATTTCCACAGCTGTCGGTATCCTCATCGGGACCTTTGTTTATTGAGATAAACATCAAGGGTGTAGATAAAGGAAAAGCACTGAAAAACTTCTGTGAATCAATGAATATTCCGATCCAGGAAAGCATGGCTTTCGGTGATGCGGAAAATGATATCAGTATGCTTGATGCAGCCGGTCTGGCCGTTGTCATGGAAAACGGTACACCAGAGACAAAAAGGCACGCCGATCTGATCTGTCCATCAAATAATGATGACGGTGTTGCCAAAGTCATTGAAGAATACTGGAAATAACAGCTATTGAGGAAAGCATTCTGAACAAATGCTTTTTTATTGTATCTGAATAATGCCTGTTATATATTTATTACATGCGATCTCAAGCAACAATCAAATATCTTTTTGCCTTAACGCTGTACGGTACGATTGGCCTGTTTCTGCACTTCATTTCCTATTCAAGCGAATTCGTAGTATTGTGCAGAGGTGCTTTCGGTTCACTTTTTATTCTGCTTGTACTGCTTATCAGAAAAGAAAAGATCGATGTTTCTTCTGTAAAGAAAAATCTTAAATATTTGATGATATCCGGTTTTGCTCTGGGCTTTAACTGGGTCTTTCTTTTTGCCGGCTACCGTCATGGCATTGCCGTTACATCGCTTTGCAACTATCTGGCTCCCATTGCCGTTGTGCTGATATCGGCAGGCATTTATAAGGAAAAGATAAACAGAGCGCAGATCGGATGCATCATGCTGGCTTTTACAGGCATGCTTCTTCTGACTGGTGTCTTTGGATCTGGTGCTTCAGGAGATATCCGCTGCGCTATCTATGGTTCTCTGGCCGCTTTGGGTTTTGTGGTCCTGGTCTTATGCAACAGAAAGCTTGAAGGGATCAAGGATCTGGAAAAGACTCTGGTGCAGCTGTTGTTCTCGGTTATGATCGTCTTTCCGTATGTTTTGTTTAATGATGGCTTTCCTAAGCATTTTGATTTGCAATCCACAATACTTGTACTGATACTGGGCATCCTTCATACCGGTGTAGCCTATATCTGCTACTTTGGTTCGATCAATATCCTGGATGCACAGACTATTGCCATATTGGGCTATCTTGAACCGGCTCTCAATTTCTTTATCGGGGCATTCATTCTTAAGGAAAACATCAGTGTTTCAGGTATTATCGGTGCCATTATGATCCTGCTTGCTTCGATCGGAAATGAATTATTTGCAGGCAAGGAATAGAAGTATAATAGTTACATGGATATAAATGAATATGTAAAACAGCTGGAAACGCTGGTCAATAT
>CADCPE010000207.1 GCA_902803275.1 uncultured Erysipelotrichaceae bacterium | reverse complement strand
GGCATTGTTCTTCTTAAAGTATAGCATAAGCCAAAAAATCTGAATAATTGCAGAAACAGTAGATGATACTCTTCGCAAAATCGCCTTTCGCAAAATCACATTCTTTTTTAGCTGAGGTATGAATGCCGTTTCCGCTGCAAATGCATCATATTTCGTACAAAGAGACATTCAATATGAAAGATGAGATCAAGTTCAGTGAAGAACTGGCTGAGAAAATAAACGGTAGAAGTTCAGACTTGCCAATACCTGATAATAATATTAACGAGCCATAACTGTGAGCAAGAAAATATCATGTTTAATAAACATATCATTAATGGTGTATAGACTGCTAAAATCGTTTTGAAGAAAGTGATAATTCCTAAATGCTATATTGTTCAGATTTGTTCTGATCTTTTTATACTTGAAAATCTTTCTGTTTCTATGATTCGCAGCCCTTGAACAGATGTTTAGTGCAAAACATATATGCTGCTAAATCAGTCCTTCACAGGGTGAATCAGCCGGCTGCTTTATAATAAAAACATCCAACATCAAACAATTATTTGCAACAACTCTATTTTAAAAAAGTGAATAATAAACTATTATGAACAATTATGTTTGTGCATTAATGTATATAATTGTAATCAGAATGCGAGGAGATTTCTCATGATCAGAAAAAACAGAATAGGAATTATTGCACTGGTTACAGGCCTGGTTATGGCCGGATGTGCTGCAGCTGCAGCAAACGAAGATAAAGAAACAATCGGTATCATCGGAGCTATGGATGAAGAAATATCCTTTCTGAAACAGAGTACTAGAATAGACAGAACTGTCACGATCGCTTCCATGGAGTTCTGTCAGGGAACGATCGGAAATAAGAAAGTCGTGATCGTCAAATGCGGAATGGGCAAGGTAAATGCAGGAATCTGTGCTCATACGCTGATCAATGATTTTGGCTGTACAAAGATAATCAACACCGGTGTAGCCGGCTCGCTCGATTCCAGACTGGAGATCGGCGATATCGTCGTATCCACTGACGCTGTACAGCATGACTTCACAGTAGAAGCTATAGGCTTTCAAAAAGGCGAGATCCCTTATACCGGCCTTTATGCTTTTCCTGCCGATGAAGATATAAGAGCTCAGGTTATTGAAGTATCTCAGAAACTTGATCTGGGTGTAAATGTCTATGAAGGAAGAGTATGTTCCGGAGATCAGTTCATCTCAACAGCAGAGCAGAAAGAAAGAATAGTCAATGATTTCGGCGGCATGTGCTGTGAGATGGAAGGTGCTGCCGTAGCTCAATCGTGCTATCTCAACGATACGCCGTTTGTAATCATCAGAGCGATATCCGATAAACCTGACGGTTCCGGTGCAGTCGACTTTGATACCTTCAAAGCAGAAGCAGCTCAAAGATGTGCGAATATCGTTAAAGCTTTGATTGAGCGCATGAGCACACGATAACAGGCTGAATGCACAAAAATGTGTCAAATATCTGATTAGATATCCCATACAAAAAACTCTCAATAGAGAGTTTTTTAAACAACGCATATACTATTTCTATCAGTTTTTCTCATCAAAACCGATCATTTATGCACAACGCAAATGCTATCTGTACTGTCTTTAATCAGTATTGAACCTTGATAGATCATGACATGAATCGTCTAATGATCCTGTTACTTCAATCCGTTGATATATTCTGCCAAAGCCTTTCTGTCATAGAGGAAGCTTAGATCGTGGATATAGTAGTCTGGATCTACACCCTGGTCAACATCATAGAATGAGCCGTTACGTAAGAAGCTCAGTTGCATATTGCTGGAAGTTTTGAAGACACTGCCGTCTGCTGTTGCAATAGGTGTGACCCCGCAGGCACCGCCTCCGGTACGATGACCGATCAGGGCAATATCGCCTCCTTGCTTGAAGATACATGGAACAAGATTTCCGCATGAGAAGCTTACTTTTGAAGTAAGGCAGAACAGACGAAGATCCTTGTTGGCTAATGTGTCTTTTTCATCAAACTCCCTGTCAAAGTTGGAATCTGATTTATAGGCATATGTACCGCAGGCTCCCGTCAGACTGTCTCTGACACTGAGATATGCATCTCCTAAAAACGAGGAGATCACGAACCCTGCTGCCGGAGCTGCTCCACCCAGGTTCAGACTTAGATCAAGAACAACATTTTTAACCGGACTGTTTTCTCTTAATATCTGAGCCATCGCATAGCACATGATTCCAACAGTATCTTTGTCTTCCGCTGTAGGAGCTTCTTCGCTGTAGTTCCTTCTTGGCTTGCTGAAATCATCAAAAGTTATGAATGCCGTATCTCCAACCTCTTCATAAGTCGGAACACCATCAGGGTAGTATTTCTTGCGTTTTTCCGAAAGTTTTGATTTCATGGCAAAAGTTTCCGCTCTGCACGGTCCCTGGCCCAAAGCATCACGCAGTTTTTTTGTATAATCTGATCCGCTGTAAGGCGATGCGCTCAGATATCTGCTGTGCTGATCGTTGATGATGTAATGTATGGTCTGATAAAGAGTTGCATCGGCAATTTTCGGATCAGTTCCGGAAAGATTCTGATCATAACCGTTATTGTTGAACAGTCTTTCAAAACTTCTGATCCCGTGAATGTCTTTCAAGCCATAGAAATGATCCAGGGCAAAACGCAGTTCGTTGTAAGAGAATCTGCCCAGTTCTTCAGGACGCTGCTTTGGTTCAACTGAATAAAAGAGTTTACCGAATTCCGTCAGTTCTCCATCATCGTCATAGAAGTTTTCTCCGGTGGTAAAGAAGGCTCCTTCACCGTTATAAACGGCAGTATATGGCATCTCACCAAAGAAGATATCAACGATCGTCTGAAACGGTGCGTAATATGCGTCTTCCTCACGGACCATTTTGATATCATATGCAGGCAGATCAAATGTTATCTCATCGCCGACCAGCTCGTTGTTGTTTTCACCTATTTTGACATATCCTTCATCGGCACTGTGAAGATGGATCAGTGTACCGTTCTTTTTCTCAAGAAAAAAGATATTGTAGTCCATTACGCTGATCGTATTATTTGAAAAATCGAAAACCATAGGAATATCAAATCCTTCCCCGAAGGTTCTGATAAGCGTTACTTTATCATTCTCTTTTTCCAGTTTGAATTCTATTTCGTAGTCACCGATAGCCATAAACATGGCAAAAAAATCTTTCCACTCTTCTATCGATACATAGGGGATATCACTTCCTTCAGCGAAATAAAGATTTATCCCGAATGGACTCTGTGGCGCAAAAGGATATACCGGTACGTTTTTCATCTTCATAGTCATTATTGTTTTCCTCCGTTTTATACTGCAACATGCCTTCCATGTTTTCTTTTTTATTATACACTGACATGACTTTGAATACTCATACGCATCTTTTGAGGAAAAATGATGACAAGATTACAGATTTTTTAGAAAAATCTTCTCAAAATCTTCTCAATTTAAAATAAAAGTTGTTTATGAATTGTTGAAAGTTGTTTCCTAGTAATGAATTGTAATCTTCCAAAAACCTTATTTTTAAGCGATATTTGATACTTTAAGGTAAAAAGAAAAGTTCTGTTTCCAGAACTTCAATTTTAAGATGGTGCCAACTACAGGAATTGAACCCGTAACCTACTGATTACAAATCAGTTGCTCTACCTATTGCGCTAAGTTGGCAAATAAATGGTGGAGGCTACAGGGCTCGAACCTGTGACCCCCTGCTTGTAAGGCAGGTGCTCTCCCAACTGAGCTAAGCCTCCACATTGCGCTTAATAATTCTATCATGTACTATCTTTTTAAGTCAATTAATTTTACAATAAAACTATGTTTAGAAAAACATTTGCCGAGGTCGATTTAGACGCAATAAAAAACAACGCCGAATTCTTTATGAAAAACTCCAAAAAGAAGATCATCGGAGTAGTTAAAGCCAACGGATATGGTTCTATTGACTATATGGAGGCTAAGACTTTGCAGAAAACAGGCGTTGATTTTTTTGCAGTATCAAGCCTGGATGAAGCGATGCGTTTAAGGAATCACGATATCAAAGGAAAGATCCTGATCCTGGGTTATGCTCCTATGGATCACATGGATCTCTTCAGAGAAAACAACATCAGCATCGTGACCATAAGCAGAGAATATGTTGAGAAAGCGGACCTGAAGGATGTAAATATCCATATAAAACTCAATACCGGCATGAACCGGATCGGAATAAGGCCTGAAGAGGCAAAGGAAGTACTGACGATCCTGAAAGAAAAAGGAGCTAATATCGAAGGTATTACTTCTCATTTCTCAAGTGCCGATTCCGATCTCGCTTTTTCTGAAAGACAGTATCAGATCTTCAAAAACTGCGTCAATTCTCTTCAATATGATTTCCCATATATCCATATGCACGCAACGGATTCAGCGATCATGATCAAGGACGATATCTGCAATTATCAGAGGATAGGTTTAGGGCTTCTTGGCTACAGCACATACAACGCGCCTTTAAAACCTTCGATCAGACTTTTCAGTGAGGTCACCATGGCAAAAAAGCTGGATAAAGGAGAAACTGTCTCCTACGGCAGACATTTCACGAGTGACGGAAGCGGATATATCCTTACCCTTCCGATCGGATATGCAGACGGTTTCTATAGAACCAATACCGGTAAGAATGTCTATATCGAAGGTGAATATGCGCCGATAGTCGGAAGCATATGCATGGATCAGATGATGATACGGACCGATAAGTACTATGAAACAGGTACACCGGTCGAGATATACGGTGATCATATAAATATTGAAAAACGTGCTGAACAGCTGGGAACAATTACCTACGAACTTCTTACCGGCATCAGCGACAGAGTCAGCAGAGTATTTATCAAGGATGGACAAACCTTCAAGGTAATAGATCAAAGAATATAAAAAAAACGGAAAATATACGCAAGAAATGGTCATGAAAAATGACTTTTTTTTGTTGTTTTTCAAATTTCAAGTAGGAATTTTACACTTTTTCGGCTCATAAAGTATAGAGGTGTAAATTCTTATGGATAAACGAAAACAGTCAAAAAGAAAAACGATCATCATCCTGATGTTTATTATCATCCTGATAATGATCATGTTTATCTCTTATCTTCTGATCAGAGGAGATGGAAGCAATATCTTCATCTCTGATAAGGAAGTATCAGAAAATCAGAGTGAGATAAATCTCGACATTGATCACCATAAAGAAGAAGGATACACAGAGGTTATGGGTTTTGGCTGTCTGGATATCGATAAGGATTACCCCTTCATCTATCTGATTAATCCGGAAGACAATGAAGTATATCTGAGTTTTGATGTCTATAAGGATGAAGATATGCTCTACAGTTCAGACCTGATAGAACCGGGAATGATGGAAGAATTCAATATTTATGAATGTTTAAATGCAGGTAAACACACTTTGACTTATTTGATAGCTTCCTATGACATGAAAAACAAAGCTCTGCTGTGGTCCGGAATTAAACAGAAACAGGAGATTTCAATCACAAAGTAAGGAGAATTCATGAAAAAATTAGTAATCTTGGTGCTGATGCTTATGGCGATGGTCATGCCTGCAAGTGTTGCTGCAGAAGATCAGGAAGTAAGTGCCGACACGACTGTTGCACTGATAGCTCAAAGAACTTCAACGTATTTCGCATCACTTCCGATCAGTGTTGATGTATTGAACAATTCGGTTGATTTTGTCGTCAAAGTCAAAGGA
This sequence comes from uncultured Erysipelotrichaceae bacterium, assembly GCA_902803275.1. GTDB lineage: Bacteria > Bacillota_I > Bacilli_A > Erysipelotrichales > Erysipelotrichaceae > Colivicinus. The sequence continues at coordinate 11,742 of CADCPE010000207.1, read as the reverse complement.
GATATTACTGCTGACAAGCAGCTGAATATCACTTCCGGATCAACCGCTACACTTGCGGACGCCCTTGGAAGGAACAATGTCACGGTAAACGTCTCTCACAGTGGAGGACCGTTCACTTATGATCAGCTTCCTGCCGACTACAACGAGAGTGATATCGTGACCTTCACTCTCACCCATTCAACTCTAGGAGCCGGAACTTACAGCGGAACACTTCCGATCACAATAAGTCTCGATAACGTATCCTCCGGCTCATAGGATCTGTATCAGGGCCTGCATCCCTGATTTAGGAGTTTTGATGAAAAAAATACTGTTTTCCTTACTGTTTATCAACCTGTTCTCTGTAACCTGTTATGCCCAGGATTTTTCTGATAACGGAGAATACAGCATTGCCCTGACATGTTTAAATGAACCGTACTATACGATCAGGATCCCTTCAACAGTAGATGTGACAGAGCAGAACACGACAATGCAATTCTATGTTAAAGGAGATATCTATGCTGATCAGATTCTTGAAGTAGTGTTTGATGCTTCGACTGTCATTACATATAACAGCAGGAGCATTCCTGTAACTGTAAGTCAGATGAAAAGTTCCTGGACTTGCAGTGAACTCAGTGATTCTTACGTAAGTTCCAGCGTGTCTATTTCCCATCAGCAACTTAATGCTGGAACCTGGTTTGGATATATGAATGTAGCGATATCTTTGCAGGGAGGAAATTAAAATGGTCATTTCCCCAATAAGGATTTCATTGATTATTTCACTGATGCTTTCATCTCCCTGCAAAGATGCCTACATCATACAGATCCCCAATAATATCAGTATTGCCGAAGACGGATCCATCGATGTTGTCATCGTTGAAAACGATCTTAATCAGTATCAGACGCTTTATATCGATTTTGATGACGAGTTTACGATAAGTGACAGTCATGGAAAAGATGATATCAGCGGATATACTGTCGATTCATCTATTGTCATCCTGCCAAATGATATGGAAACCAGATCAATTACGTATCATTTGCCTCATATTCCCTCAGGTTCCTGGAGCGGCTCACTGGGACTTTCTATCAGACTTGATACGCACTATCCGTCAAATCTGCTGATAAGCGGAAGCCAGCTGAATCAGATAATCGCATCATATGCTCCTGCCTATGTCGAGTTTTCTCATGATGTGATCACTGCATATGACAATGTACATGATGTATCAATGGCTCAGGACGGATCGATAATGCTCTATGTGATCGATTCAGAAGACAGAATAATCATTTCAAACGGCTCTGATGCTGACATGAAAGCCAATGAAGATATGTCTCATCTTTTTAAGGATGTTACCTCCTTGAGCGAAATAAGGAATATTGACATGCTCGATCTTTCAGAATGCTTAAGCATGTCAGGAATGTTTTGGGGTGCAAACCGCATCAGCAGCATTAGCGGCCTTTCAAGTCTGGACACCAAGAACATCATAGATATGTCCCATCTTTTTGAAGGAACCACCCGTTTCAGAAATATAGACCTAAGCAGCTGGGATGTCGCAAACGTCAAAGACATGTCTTTTATGTTTGCCGGCTCATATATAAGCGATTTCAGCAGTATCGAAGAATGGGATACAGGAAATGTCATAAACATGAGCGGCATGTTCTCACTGACCAGACAGGTTACGAACCTTGATCTGAGCGGCTGGGATGTCCTTTCTGTTCAGGATATGTCAAATATGTTTTCATCATCAAGAAGACTGACGTCACTTGATCTGTCTTCCTGGAACACCTGTTCATGCAGAAACATGTCATCCATGTTTGAATCATCACAATCCCTTAGCAGCATCCAGGGCATTTCCTCATTCGATACTCACAACACTGAAGATATGTCATCACTGTTTTCTTCATGTATCGGATTAGGCAGTCTTGATCTTGAAGACTGGGAAGTTTCAAATGTCCTGAATATGTCCAACATGTTCAATACGACAAATCTGAGCGATCTGGGAGACATATCGGGCTGGGATGTCGGCAAAGTCATGACATTCTCAGGCATGTTTGAAAACTGCGCACAGCTGATCAGCCTTGGTGATGTTTCTTCATGGGAAGTAAGTGAAGACTGCACGGATCTGTCTAAGATGTTCAAACAGACCGGTTCTTCTCTTCCGGCTACTCTTATACTTTCCAATTGGGATGTAAGCAATGTCACTACGATGTCAAACATGTTCTATGGCTGCAAGAGTCTTGAGTATCTTGATATCACAGGCTGGGACACATCAAATCTTGTCGACACCTCAGGAATGTTTGAATACAATTCTCTTTCAGACTTAAGTTCATTAAGAAACATTATCGGCATAGATCTGCTTGAAACAGGCAATCTCAGAAATATGAGCCGCATGTTCATGCTGAACAGATTCGTCAACGTGGATCTTTCTTCCTGGAACACACAGCACCTTCAGGATATCTCCTATGCATTTGCGGGATGCTACAGACAGGATCTTGACAAATTAAAACACTGGGATGTCTCCAGTGTCTTAGATATGAGCGATTGCTTTTCTGACGGCTCCGGATCAATCAGCGGAACAGCTGTTCCTGATTGGCATATCAATTAATTCCGAATCTATCATATACATAGGTCTCAAGAATGCCATAAGGCATTGGACCGTTTATCAGCAGCGCCTCATTGAAATCAACGAGGCTGAAATCGTTTTTCAGTTTACTGATGATATTTTCACGCATATTGACGATCTCTGAATAGCCGATCCCGTAAGGAGTGTAGGAACACGACATTTCCAGCATATAGTCCTTGAGTATCTCGACTTCTTCGCGTTCCTTGATAAAGATCGAATTCTCATCAAAATATTTGTACATATCATCCACGCTGTATCCGTAATAATTGGTCATGATATCGATCAAAGAATACTCGACGAAATAACTATTTGTTTCATAGAAAAGTACAGATGCAGCATAGTCGCTTTTAAGTTCAGCCATCTGGAACGCCAGATATGAGGCATTGACGGCCCAGCCTTCCATGTATCCGATGAAATCCGTGTATCTTCTGACGTTGTTCGGATTTGTCTTTGAGTAGTAGACACACTGGAACATATGGCCAGGGATTCCTTCATGAGCCAGCGTACTGTAGCTGTTGATACCGCTGCGCATATTTACCGGATTGGTGCGAATGATATTCAGATTATAGTTGTCGATCGGATTTGGCCAGTAGTATGCCAGAACAGTATCCGGTGCAACATCCGGGTCAAGTTCATCGACCGTATACTCCACATCGCCTATTTCAGGAAGATATCCGGAAGCATGTTCTCTGAAGTATTCCAGGGCATCTCTGCCTACAAGGTTGAAAACCTGATACTTGCCATCCGCCGCATCAACAGCTTCCTGCCATGATTCTTTATCATAGTAGCAGGAAAGGAATTCAGCCTGCATCAAAGAATAGGTATCCTCAAGGATCTGGAACATATCATCGATAGTCTTGTTGCTGGAAGAAGTCTTCATGAAAAGGAAATCCGCATAATCCTTATCCATCTTGTACAAGGCATAATCTTCCTTTTTGGCTTTTCCGCGGTATTTTTCCAGAGCTTCTCCGACTTTCTTGTATGCCGGGATCACATCGTTTATTATGGTTTCCCTGTTTTGTTTCTTAGCTTCCGCTTTCTTCTCATCACTAAGAAAATCAAGTTCATCAATTCTGCTGTCAAAGGAAACGATCAGTACATTGTCTTCAGTTTTTCTTCTGAAATCATTGCAGATATCCTGCGTGAAATCGATCCATTCATCAACCAGAGGATAGCCGGCTTTAGCCATATCATCGGTATATTTGAGTATTTCATCAAAGAATCTCGGGATATCCTTCTCCAGCAGGAGATAATCATCTACCGATTCTTCATCATAGAAAGTGTAATCGGTAAAATAGCTCATCATGTCATCGATCTCATTGTGTCTTTCGTTGAGGATGAAATCGTAACGGTAGAAGCATTTCGAACCCATCGATACATAGCAGTAGTATTCCAGGGTATCGTAGTCGTACTGTTCCTTCTTGGAAAGTTTGTCATAGTCAAAAGTATGAAGATCTTCAAGAATGCCGTTATAGTAATCAAGCATTTCAGTATTAAGCGAGTATGAAAAACTGCCCAGCTTTGCTTCCGGTTTTTCCAGATTCAGAGCCTTGTAGTCGGTTACCAGAAAATGCATATCCAGAAATGATGAAGTGATCATCTCCGCAAAAATATCATTCAAAAACTGTTCAAAATCTTCATTATCCGTCTCTGCCGAAACACTCTTGTCTCCAGGAACATAGTTTCTCATCAGTTCTACATAGTGCCTGCCCTCACAGCTCACACCACTTTCAGTCTGTTTCGGATCATTGTTTACGGGTTTGACTTTACAGCCTCCCAGCATAAACAGCACCAGCAGTATAATCAGGATTTTTTTCATACTTTTAACCTCGTTATTATTATATTATATTGTTATGATCACAAGTAATATGTCGTTAAGAAAAATGGTCGAATTCAAACCGAGCGATGTCGATATGGCCATGCTTGCTTTGGATGTCGTAGTATACATCAAGGCGAGCATCGTCTCCTTAGACAAGAACGACAACTACGGCTTCATCAGATTCCTCTTCAGCGACGAAAACATGCCGGTATATTTCAAGGATCTTAACGACACCCTTTTCTATGATTTTGACGGACGCGATATCGGACAGGAAAAAGTCGTTACGATCTTTGAACTGTATTCGCTTTATAACTATGAAAACACATCTGATTATCTAAGGGATCTGCTGCAATCCTACACTCACGAAGCAGATGTACTGATCGATTTCTACACGCACGATTCAAAAGAATACCGTCTTTCAAATCTCGACGGTATTGTAAAGCTTGAACAGATGAATGTGAAGAACTAGCTGTAGTCTTCCTTGCCTTTCTTCCTGATCGAAGGATGTGAGGCCAGGATCTTCTTGACACCGTGAGGATGCGAGAACGCTATCTGCAATACTCCGGAGTCATTGGCTATGACAATGCCTTCTCCGTAGATCTTATGAATGACACGATCGCCGTTGCGGTACATTGTATCCTTCGGCTTTTCTTTTTTATGATCAGCTATCAGTATATCTTCGTCAAAAAGACCGGAATTGATCGCCTTAGGTTTTTCATCGACATGTTCGATATATGGCTCATCTATTTCCTTTATGAACCTTGAAGCAAGCTTGGAAGACTGCAGGACATAGGAGAAACTGTTGCTTTCGGTAAGATAGAGCAGTTTCTTGGCTCGGGTATAGGCAACGTATGCCAGCCTTCTTTCCTCTTCAATGCCTTTTTGGCCTTCCGTCATCGTTCTCTCCGACGGGAAGATGCCCTCAGACAAGCCAATGACGAAGACGACCTCAAACTCGAGGCCTTTGGCCGAGTGTATCGTGCACAGATTTACTGCATCACCGACATCTTCCGAAGCTCTGTCGGTATATAAAGCGATCATCTGCAGATATTCATCTAGTGTCGAATCCGGATAGTCTTCCGAATACTGCTTGATATCATCCAGCAGTGATTTGACGTTCTCAAGTCTTTCAGTTTCATTGTCTTTTTCCAGCATCGTCCGATAGCCTGAATCATCCAGGACTTCTTCCAGCAGCTTTTCGAGATCTTTTTCCTTGAGATCTTCTCTCCACTTTTCTATCATTCTGACAAAACTGTCAAAAGTCTCTTTATTCTTCGGATATAGACCGTTTCTGATGACTTCATACATCGACATGTTCTTTTCGATGGCGATGCTTTGAATAGCTTCGATCGTCTTTGGACCGATGTTCCTTCTTGGCGTATTGATGATCCTGATGAAAGCCAGATCATCAGCTCTTGTGATCATCCTCAGATATGAAAGGATATCCTTTACTTCCATTCGTTCATAGAATCTTATTCCGCCATAGATGATATAGGCGATCCTGTTTTCAATAAGCACTTTTTCGATATCGCGGGAGAGATAATTCGCGCGATACAAAACGGCGATATCACGGTAATTATAGCCGTCAGAATGAAGCTTGATGATCTGGTTGGCCACATAGTTTGCTTCACCTAATTCGCTCATGCAGGCCTTGTGGATGATCTTGGAACCGTCTCCGTTTTTGGAAAAGAGTTCCTTGTCTACTCTGGCCTTATTGTTTTTGATGATCGAGTTGGCACCGGATAGGATGTTGTTCGTAGAACGGTAGTTCTGATTTAGTATTATGGTCTTGAGATCCTTGAAATCCTTGTCCATATTGACAATGATATTGACATCAGCACCACGCCAGGTGAAGATCGTCTGATCCGGGTCGCCTACAACATAGATATTGTCATGAACAGTTGAAAGATACTTGATCAGTTTATACTGTTCCTTATCGACATCCTGAAACTCATCTACGTGGATGTAACGGTATTTCTTTGACCACTTTTCCATGATGTTGGGATACATTTCAAAGATTCTAGTCGTAAAAAGGATCAGATCGTCGAAATCCAGCGCATACATCTGTCTCAATCTGTTGTCATAGTATTCATAGACCTTGGCTCTGTTTATCAGTTTAGGTTCGCCATAGGCAAAATCCATAGCTTTGGCCGGATCGACAGCCATGTATTTGTTGTTGGCGATGTAGTCGAGCATTCCGCCATAAGGATATTCCTTCTTATCAAGACCGATCTGCTTATATGCTTCCTTGAGGACCTGCTTCTGATCGTCCGCATCGATGACGGTAAAGTTCTTCGGATAGTTCAAGGCAACGATATCTTCCGAAAGTATCCTCATGCATAGAGAGTGGATAGTCGAGATATGACAGCCCGTCCCTGCATCTCCAAGCATTTCATTGATCCTGTTTTTCATTTCTCTGGCAGCCTTGTTGGTGAAAGTGATGGCCAGGATATTTGAAGGTTTTACATCCTTTTTTTCAATGAGATAAGCAATGCGCATCGTTAAAACGCGGGTCTTACCTGAACCGGCACCCGCGATTATGCGTAAATGATTTGCTTCATCAGTTACGGCTTGTTTCTGATTTTCGTTAAGCTGTGAAAATTTAACCATTAAAGAAATCTCTGTGAGCTTGCAAGATAATAATTCTTGAAATTGACATCATTCGTGACGTCCCTGATCACCTTGATGTAGTCAGGGATCTTGATCTCGGATCCATCCAGCGGTACATCGACAGCCAGGATGCCCTTGGTCTTGTCAAAATCAAATACCTCAACTTTATAGAACTGATCATTGTCGATGAATGAGTAGCGCATCTTATCGATGACGTTCAGATTCTTGTCGACCTGCGAAAGATAATCATTGTACTGTCTTTGAGTCAGTACGCTGTCGGTCTTGATCCTCTCGTTCGTGGACAGATATTTAGCCTCGGAATACGAATACATCACCGTATCGCCGGTCTGTCTGCTTCTGATCCTTCTTTCATGACCGTTTTCCGGTCTCAGATAATGCTGAATGATATGCGAGGCTGAATAGTTGGCCTCGGTCGCAAACTGGTTGAGCAGCTGGTCATCGACTTCGATCAGATATCTGTTGAATTTCTCAACCGGCGTAGAACCGCCCAGATATTTGAAAACTGACTGAATAGCCTTGATCATCTTGACTTCAAATTCGTCTTCATTGCCGATGATGACCCTGTTGGGATGACTTTCCCAGGCCTGCAGAGCCATATCATCCATCGTTCTGGCCTGTTCAATAGTTTCATATCTGGCTGCATTGTTCGCATAGGTATAGGCTTCTTCCTTGCCTTTAGCCGAAGTCACAAGATGCAGGACCATATCATAGCGGTCATTGATCTCTTCAAGTTTCATATCGAAGCCTTTTAGAATCTCTCTGAAAGCTTCTTCACCGACATAAGCCATGTCATCAAAAATGCCTCTGTCAATGATGATCAGGACCTTGTTTCCTTCTATCTCCTGAGCGGCCTGATAACACAGTTCCTCTTTCTTCAGCTGCAGGGCAACGCAGTACTTCTGAAATTCGTACATTCCTAGTGATGCCGGAGAAATGCCGCCGGTGATCAGATCGGTAGCTGATTCGTTGTCAATGATGACACGATACCCTCTTTCCGTGAACACCTGCTGTGCACGTGAGGTGAAAGTTGTCTTCCCTGAACATGGGCCACCGGTCAATACGATCTTCTTAATTGTCTTCATAAAGCTCCCTCAACTTCTGATTAAGTTTCCTGTATATATTCTCTTTAAACCACTTTTCATTGGATTTTTCGATTGCTTAATCTTTTTCAAACCACGCCACACCGCTGTTTTCATCTTCCTTGACGAAAAGTTCATCGTTTTCATCCGCTTGCAGAAGATAAGTGACATTAAGATGCAGATGAGTAGGAACATAGTCTCCGTTCTTATAGTGGGAATCAACACTCAAGATCTCTAAAGAGAACAGGTCCTCACTTACCGGAACGACGCTTTTTACTCCCGCTTCTTCCTTCACTTCCCTGAGTGCTACTGCCAGACAATCCTCATCGCCGTCGCAATGTCCGCCCAGCCAGGCCCAGGAATCATAGATCTTGTGATAAGCCATCAGGACTCTGGTTTTGTCTTTGTTGACGACCCATGCTGAAGCAGTCATGTGTCCCAGCAGATTTGTCCTGTAGAAGGCATCATCATAGCGGTCAAGAAAATCCAGGATGATCCCTTTGTCTTTCTGTTCCTGGATATTGAAAGGCTGATAATTCCTGATATCCTCCCTGATACTCACATAATCATTTTACAACAAAGAATGCTAAAATTTAGGTATGATTACAAGCAATACTTTTAAAGATTATGTCCTGCTTGATGCCGGTGATAAGGAAAAGCTGGAAAGCTGGAAAGGCATTGTTCTAAGAAGACCTGATCCGATGGCTCTGTGGCCTAAAACAAAGCCTGAACTGTGGAATGATCCTGACGCCTTATACATCCGTTCAAACAAAGGCGGAGGTCACTGGGAATTCAACAGAAAGCTCCCCGAATCATGGAACGTGAACTATAAGCAGCTCACTTTCAAAGTCTCTCCGACCGGCTTTAAACATACCGGGCTTTTTCCTGAACAGAGTGCCAACTGGGATTTTATCTACGAAAACATAAAGAACAGAACAGATGCGAAGATCCTCAATCTTTTTGCCTATACAGGTGCTGCAACAATGGTCGCTTCAGCTGCCGGAGCTCTTGAAGTGGTTCATCTTGATGCATCCAAAGGCATCAATGAATGGGCAAAAGAGAATATGAAGCTGTCTCATCTTGAAAAGAACACGATCAGATTCATCGTTGATGACGCCCTGAAATTCATAAACAGGGAGATCAGAAGAGGAAGAAAATATGACGGCATCATCATGGATCCGCCTTCGTATGGCAGAGGCCCGGATAACGAGCTTTTCAAATTTGAAGAAAAGATCAATCCGCTGATAAGCGGCTGTCTGCAGCTGCTGAGCGAAGATCCGCTGTTTTTCATAATCAACACCTATACGACCGGTTATTCTTCAACAGTCATGTACAATACTTTGAACAGATATATTCAAGACAATAAACTCGGCGGCAAGGTCATCGCCGATGAGATCGGAATTGAGATCAGGGATTCTGCTTATGTTCTGCCATGCGGTCAAAGTACCAGGTGGTCCAGGTGAAGGTGATCTATGAAGACAACCACCTTCTGGTTGTAGAAAAACCCGTAAATGTGCCAATGCAGGAAGATTCTTCAAAAGATGAAGATCTTTTGAGTATGGCCAAAGCCTACATAAAAGAAAAATACAATAAACCGGGCGATGTCTATCTGGGCCTGCTTCATCGTCTTGATCGTCCCGTCAGCGGGGTCTGCGTCTTTGCCAGAACTTCCAAGGCAGCTTCAAGGCTGAGCAAACAGATCAGTGATCACAGTTTCAAAAAGGAATATATCGCTGCTGTCGAGGACAACGGCCTCAAGGATCACGACCGTTTTGAAGACTATCTGATCAAAGACGGCAGAACCAATACCGTCAGAGTCGATCCCAAAGGAAAGAAAGCCGTCCTTGAATATGAAGTGTTGAAAAGGAAGGACAGACTTGCGATCGTAAAAGTCATGCTGAAGACCGGGAGATCTCATCAGATCAGAGTCCAGTTCTCTTCAAGGAATCATCCGCTGTGGGGTGATCAGCGCTACAATAAAAACGCTGTCATTGGACAGCAGATCGCACTTCATTCATACAGGATCGAATTCAGGCATCCGATAAGCGATGAAGTCATGATCTTCACCAGTGAACCCGATCGTTATCCGTTAATCTGATTGTTTGACTTATAGGCAACGCATTCTTCACCCAGAAAGACTGTCGTTGCCTTTTTGAATGTCTGTTTATCCTTGATATTTGAGTAAGCTCCGCTGAAAGTACCCTTATTCACGAAAACGGCACTGGGATAAGCGGCTATCGCAAAGCTGAAGAAATCTTTAGGTATATAACCCAGAGTCGAAACTACCGGACATTTGAATTTGATCTTCATATTATTGAGTGCTGCCGAAGATGACTCCGCGCCTTCGATCAGGATGACGATAAAAGACAGATCGGGATTATCCTCGATCAGGGAGTTGATGAAATCAACTCTGTCAACCTGTGAATTGTCTCTTAAAAAAGTATAAAAGAGAACCAGTTCCTTATCCTGATAGAGCGTAAAATCATCGATCTCATTGATGAATACATCGCTTTTTTTATTGCTCATATCAGTAAAGTTCACTTTTTTAGACATCAGCTGATATGTCAGTTCCTCTGTATAATCGTCGTTGTCGAGTTCTTTGATCTTATTCTGATTTTCAATGCTCAGATCATTTTTCACATCATCAACAGCTCTGTTTATCGTGAGCAGATCATTTCCATCTTTGTCAGTAAAATCATTTTCATCCAGCCTGTCATCAAATGCGATCGAGCAGAATTCTCTAAAACCGATGATATCCGTTTCCCCATCAGCCATGAAACTGACTTTCTGGTCGTAAAAGCCAAGCATGCTCGGATACTTCTTGAGTCCAAGATCCTGCAGCAGATAATCCTTAAAGCCTTCATCTCTTGAAATAATGATCAGGTCTTCAGGGATCTTTGTCCCCTCATAGAACTCCAGGATCTCGTTTTTATCACCGACATTGAAATACTGGATGAATGTGCCATCAAAAAAGTTCAGAAAATCATCGATATATTCGTTCTGTTTTCTGCAATGAGCACAGTCCGCCGAGACGACCTCCACGATCAGCTTGTCATAGTCTTTAAGGTTTATTGAATTGCCATCAATATCCTGAAGATCATTTTCATATACATCCCTGAACAGCATCTTGAACTGATAATTGTTGTAGTCTCTGTTGCCGTTGGCTTTGGCGATCCTATACTGGACAGCACTGTCCAAAGCAGAAAAAATAAAAACATCCTTAACAGGATCTATGTATTCAATATCATCTTCTATCACTTCTTCTTTTGCACTGCAGCCAAAAAGAAGAAAAATCATTAGTAAAAGAACCAGTCTTCTAATCATTCAGTAATTCGAACAGCTTCTGTTTTCTGTTTTCCATATCAGAGTATCCAAGCTCAAACAGCTCATTCAGCTGCTGCTTTGTACCGCCGAGTCTTGTTACTTCCGATTCCTCGCTCGGAAAAGCAAATACGGCCTTTTTCTGTTCAGAAAGGTCTTTTATGAGTTCTATCTGTCTATTGTAGTTCAGATGTCTTATCTCATAGTCTTTCGAGATCTGATCGCATTGCGGATACATGAGCTTCATCAGAGTTACGATCGGCTTTTTAGCCGGTTTACGGATATAGTTTTCCGG
>CADCPE010000206.1 GCA_902803275.1 uncultured Erysipelotrichaceae bacterium | reverse complement strand
CCGTCTTTTCTTCCCACATCGTAGCCCAGGAAATCCAGAGCCATCTGCGTAACTCTGATCGAATCATCGACGCTGTCATATTCAAATGTCTCGTCTTCCTCCAGTGAGTAATATGATTCATAGTAGATATCCGGCATCATGATCTCGATATCCGGTTTTATCCCTTCCTTATTAACGGATGTACCCCGCGGTGAATACCAGTAGTAGCTTGTCAGTTTGAGTATCCCGCCGTCACTCAGACGCTTGTTGGTCTGGATCACGCCTTTGCCGAAAGTAGTCTCACCGACCAGCGTGACATTCTCCATTTCCTCTTTCATGACTAAAGCGAACACCTCCGCAGCTGAGGCCGTGTTTTTATTCGTAAGGATAACGATATCTCTGAAGTTTTCAAATACCTTTCCAGCCGTTGTATAGTCGATCTGTTCGTTGCCGTGGACATCTACCTGTTTCAGATACGGTTTTTTGACACCGATGAACAGTCTCAGACAGTCTCTGACTGATGTCTGATAACCGCCGGTATCGTTCCTTAAGTCGATGATCAGCCTGCTGATATCCTCATAATCCTTCAGGTATTTTTCGATCTCAAGGGCAGTCGATTCACCGAAACTGTCAATCTCCAGAATCACATAATCATCTTCTTTTGAAGCATATACCGTGGAATTGATCGAGTCTCTGACGATCTTGAGATCGAGCAGCTGATTTCCTCTTTGAACTTCAAGTTCGACGACAGAGCCTCTTTCCCCTGTCACAAGTTCTTTCAGATCATCGATGTTGCTTTCATCTACCTGTACGCCGTCGATGGCTTTGATTATATCTCCCGGCTGCATGCCAGCCTTCTCGGCCGGTGACTCCTTGAAGACCCTTAGTACGATCGGCACACCTGAAGAAGACGAATACTGGACACCGATCCCGACATAATCAAGATTGATCGCTGAAGTGAATTCTTCCATTTCTTCTTTTGACATATAGCTGGTATAAGGATCGTCCTCATCACTGGTCATGCCGACGATGGCCCTGTATTCGAGTTCCTTTCCAAGATCTTCGAATTCACTGCTGTAAAGCCAGTCCTTATTCATGACGTATTTGATCTCATCAAAGATATTTGCTTTTGCATCAGGGTCAATGATGCGGCTGAAAGAAAGGCCGAGCACCAGTCCCAGCAGCAATACAAAAAGATGGGAGAAGAATGTCTTGATGACATTCATCCTCCTTCTTCTTATTTCTTCTCTTTCACTCTTGAGCGGTTTACGTTCAAGATCAAAATAAACTCTGTCGTCTTTATTCATATGTTTTTATGGCAGATACATTTCCGGATTAAGGATACATGGTGCTGAACTTACGTCACAGCGGTTGTTGTAGGCGGTCGCGCCACGGCCGACTGAGAACGTCGCATTCCAGCCCATGGCCAGATAGTCAAGCAGTTCGCCTCTGCCTAAGCGGTACATTTCAATATGGCAGTGCGGACCGGTCGATTTTCCTGATGATCCGACAGTGCCGATTACTTCATCCTGCAGGACATAGTCACCATAGCCAACGTAGACGGATTGCATATGGAAGAAGATGAAACCGTAGACGGTACCATCGACCTCGCACATCAGATAGACCTGATTGCCACCGCCGGCGATCCACGCGCCGCAGTAGTTTGAAAGACTGCCCGGATCTCCGCAGCTGTCATCAGCTCTGATTATCACGCCGCCGGCCGGAGCATGGATCTGGGTGCCTCTTGATGCCGCATAATCGACACCGAGGTGCCAGGTGCCGGACAGGAAATTGTTGTCATAGTTCCAGACTCTTCCGGTGATCCAGGAGTTATGGACCGGGGTCGAGAAGCTTGAGTTGACGGTCACGCCGGTTTCCTTCAAGGCATCGCGCAGATCGCTGAAGCTCTGATATACTTCATCTCTGGCCGCCGTCATCTCATCGAGTTCATCCTGGATCCTTGCTTCTTCTTCGCGGTAGAACTCTTCCATGGCGATCAGTTCAGCCTGCTTGGCGACGATGTCGTTGTAGTTCTCATCAAGCTTGGACTTTGAAGCATCGAGTTCTTCCTTGTCTTTGGTAAGCTGTTCGATGATCTCGATCAAAGTCTCACGGTCGCTCTTGTCTTTGGAGACGATGGCTTCGACACCGTAGACTCTGCTTAACATATCAGAGAATGATTTGGAGCCCAGAATAAATTCAATGTAGCCATTGAAATGCATGATCTTCTGGGTCTCGACCATTCTGTTTTTTACACGGGTATTTATCTCTTCGACTTTTGCTTCGTTCTCGGCGATCTGAACTTCCAGCTCGGCGATCCTGACTTTAAGTTCTTCGATCTGTGCTTTCAGACTGTCGACTTCGCTTTGCAGGCTGGCAGCCTTGGCTGCATACTCTTCAGCTAGGGAAATAGCCTTGTCCCTGTCGTTTTGGGCATCGGCGATCTTGTCTTCGATATCCTTAAGGCTCGATTGTGCACTTGAAGCGATGGCCTTGCAGGCCTCCTTGTCGCGGTCTTCGATACACTTGTCGTAGTCGCTTTTTTCGCTGTAGGACTCCTCTTCGTTATCGCCATCTTCCGCATAAATAAAATTTGTCTTAGCGAAACTGCCCAAGACCATGAAAAGAACCAATAGCAAGTTTACTATTCTTTTTTTCATTAACGGGTCAACCTCAGGTACTTGCATACCGAAATATATGATCCAAGGAAACCGACCAGCACGCCTACTGCCAGCAAGCCCAGGGCGATGTAGGCGATAAACGGCATAAACGGAACCAGTTTGATAACACCGGCCAGAACACCGCCGGTAATATTGTAGAGTTTGTAATAGCCGTAGATAATGGCTGCGATCGGTAAAAGCGAACCGAAGATGCCGATGATGATCCCTTCGACCAGAAACGGTGCACGGATATAGCCGTTCTTGGCACCGACGTTTCTCATGATCCAGATCTCATCTTTTCTCGTGGCGATCGTGATCTTGATGGTATTGTATATGAGATATATGGCCAGCGCGATCAAAGCCAGAACGACGATGGCTCCGACATATCTTGTCGTATGCAGGATATTGATCAGCGTATAGGTATTGCTTCCGCCATCCCTGACGGATTCGATACCGTTCATTGCGGAAACAGTGTTCTTGATGCTTTCCATATTCGTGCCGTCAACGGCATAAATCAGGAATGTATCATGGAAAGGGTTGTCGGAACGGTAGAGTTCGGTAAACTCCACGACATCCGAATCGCCATATTCCTTTATATAGAAATCGAATTCTTCCTCTTTGGTGCGGTATACGACATGATCGACACCGTCGATGGCTTCGATATTTCCTTTCATCGAAGTGATCCTTGAAGGATCGACGACATCATAGTCGATCAGGGCGACCAAAGAGATCGACTGTTCGATCTCCTGAGTAAGGAACGCCAGGTTTACCGCAAACACCGCAAAAACCCCCACCAGCAGCAGGGTGATCGTTACGGCAGAAGCGGCCGAAAGCGCATTACCGAAGTGTCTGCCGACACCGATAAAGCCTTCTCTGATATGTCTGAAGAAACGACGGATATACTTCATCAGATGCCGCCTTCCCTTCTGATCTCTTCTATGACCTTCAGCTGTTCGGTTATCTCGTTTATCATCATGTCCTGCTTCTCCGTTTCGGAAACGTGTTCAGGATCATGTACGTGTTCAGTTTCTTGAACAGGCGGATTTGCCGGTATTTCCACAGCAGACTCTTCAGGTTTTTCTTCAGGCTGTGACGGTTTGAGATTGATGCCTTCCTGTCTTACCAGCGGATCATTCATCTTGCGGTCTTCGACAACGTGTCCGTATTCGATCCTGATCGTCCTTTTCGGATGGTATTCGACCATGACATCGTTATGGGTAACGACCAGCAGAGTCGTCTTTTCTTCGGTATTGATCTTTTCCAGCAGCGAGATCATTTCATCGGTCATCGACGGGTCAAGATTTCCGGTCGGCTCATCGGCGATCAGAATGCTTGGACGCTTCGCAATGGCACGGGCGATCGCTACACGCTGCTGCTGGCCACCGGAAAGCTCTCTTGGTTTTACATTGGCCTTGTCTGAAAGATCGACAAGCTTCAGAACTTCTCTGACTCTTTTTCTGATCTTGTCATTAGGCCAGTCCAGAACTTCCAGGGCATAGGCAACGTTTTCAAAAACGGTCTTTTCCGGCAAAAGACGGTAATCCTGGAAGACGACACCTATCTGTCTTCTGTAGAGATAGACCTTGGATTTCTTGATCCTGCCGACATTCTTGCCCGAAACAAGGATACTGCCTCCGGTCGGCACTTCTTCACCGTCAAGCAGTTTGATCAGAGTGGACTTTCCGGCACCGGTCGGTCCCATGATGTAGACGAATTCTCCGGCTTCGACCTTAAGATTCACATTCTGCAATGCGTTGGTCCCGTTTTTGTATTTCTTGGATACGTTTTTAAACTCAATCATAATCTATAAAATTATACCACTATTGAAAGATAATATCCTTATTAAGAGAGTTGTTATTGTTTTGCCAGGAATAATGCTAAAATAATAAAAAGGGGAGGAACCTTGATATGAAACTAATACTTGCGATCATCTCAACTGACGATACAAAGGCTTGTATCTCTGCTTTGAATCGTGCATCTTTCCACGTTACACGTCTGGCAACAACGGGCGGTTTCCTTTCTTCAGGCAACACCACGCTGATCATCGGCTGTGAAGACAAGGAAGTTGAAAAAGCCATTGAGATCCTTGGCGGAGAATCTCAAAGAAGAAAAGAAGCAGTTCCTTCAACCATTTCCAGCGATATGTCAAATCTGGTTTCATATCCTGTCGAAGTTGAAGTCGGTGGTGCAACGATTTTCGTTTTGAACGTCGAAGATTTCAGAAAACTTTAAGAACTAAACATTTAGTTCTTTTTTAAATATGAACTCGCTTAAGAAAGGATTTAAAGACGGTATTCCTATCGGCTTAGGCTACTTTGCGGTAGCCTTTTCTCTAGGTATCATTGCTGCCGGAGCCGGACTCACTCCGTTTCAGGGTTTCCTGACGTCTTTTCTGGTCAACGCTTCGGCCGGAGAGAATGCCGCCTTTATCGCCATTAAGGAAAATGTCCCTTATCTGCAGATGGCTCTGATCATGGTCGTAAGCAATATCCGCTACGTGCTGATGTCTTTTGCCCTCTCCCAGAAGATCAATCCCGCTTCCGCAATGATCCACCGTTTTCTGCTGGGCTTTTATCTGACTGATGAGTATTTTGCCCTGGCCATCTCACAGGATCCGTATTGTGATCCTTACTATTCGTACGGTGCCTTCCTGTTTGCCGTGCCTTGCTGGGCAAGCGGCACAGCCTTAGGCATAATCATGGGCAATATCCTGCCTGCCAGGATCGTCTCCGCCCTGTCGGTAGCTCTTTTCGGCATGTTTCTGGCCATCATCATACCTCCGGCCAAGAAAGACAAAGCCATCGCCATTTTAATCGTTCTGAGTTTTCTGAGCAGCTATCTGCTCAGCCGCTATACCAGCATTTCCACTTCCATGATAACGATCATTCTGACGATCGTCTTATCAGGACTTGGAGCCTTGCTTTTCCCGACTAAAGAAAAATGAGAAACATCTATGTCTACATCCTTGTCATGACATTAACGGTATCCCTGATCAGAATACTTCCTTTGACATTGATCAGAAAACCGATCAAAAACAAATTCATCAGGGATTTTCTTTATTATGTTCCTTATGTCACTTTATCGGTCATGACCTTCCCGGCCATCATCGATGCAACGGATTCTGCTTTAGCTGGACTGCTATCTCTTATCCTGGGAAGCATTGCCGCCTATAAGGAGATGGGTCTTTTTAAAGTCACTGTCATCTGCTGTGCGACCGTATTGATCCTGGAGATCTTTATCTGACATGGGAATGGTTTTTGCTAGAAAGCCGGAAATGTACGGCAGTTTCCATATCCTTGCCCTGCTGATATGCGTGATATTCAATTATTTCGTCTGCCGTCATTTCAAAGACAAAGATGAAACATATCGTCTGAAAGCCATCCATTACTGCGGAGCGTTCATGATGGTTATGGAAGTGGTCAAACAGCTCTTCTGCTACCATTATGTCTTTGATCACAAGATCAATCTGTGGTTCTTCCCCTGGCAGCTTTGTTCAACACTGATGTACTGCTGCTTCTTTATTACGCTTGTAAAAAGAAAGGCACAGAATGCCATTCTGGTATATCTGACGACCTATTGCCTTCTGGGTGCCGTCATGGCTCTGGCTGTTCCGCCTGACATGCTCAGGATCCAGGTATATCTGACATGTTACAGTTTCTTATATCACTATCTGATGATAAGCATGGCCATCATCTCGTTTTTCATTCTGAAAGCAAGAGAAAAAACCAGATTCTCTTTTGCAGCGGCCATGTTCATGGTCTTTGCGTTCATCGCCGAGATCATCAATGTCACAGCACATCAGATATTCAACGATATCACTGTTGAGCCAAACATGTTCTACATCAATCCCTATTTCCCGACGACTCAGCCGATCCTTTCTGTGATCGCTATGAAATACGGCATCATAACAGAGATCATCATCTATCTGCTGCTGATAAATTCAATAAGCTATCTGATCTACAGACTGATCGCAAAAAAGATATATAATTGAGTCAAGGAGAATAAATCTAAATGGAAATCACTAATGATATCAAGTATGTAGGTGTCAACGACCACAAAGTTGACCTTTTTGAAGGGCAGTACAGAGTTCCTAACGGCATGTCTTACAACTCCTATGTCATCATGGACAGCAAGATCGCCATCATGGACACTGTCGATCAGAATTTTACCCACGAATGGCTTGACAATATCCAGAACGTCCTGGGTGACAGACAGCCTGACTATCTCGTCGTTCAGCACATGGAACCGGATCATTCAGCCAATATCGCCAATTTCATGAAGGCCTATCAGGACGCGACGATCGTCTCATCACAGAAGGCTTTCGATATGATGCTCAACTATTTCGGCACCGACTATCAGGAAAGACGCATCGTCGTCAAGGAAGGCGATGCCTTAAAACTTGGCAAGCACACCCTGAACTTCGTTGCGGCGCCGATGGTGCACTGGCCAGAAGTCATAATGACCTACGACAGCTATGAAAGAGCTCTGTTTTCTGCCGATGGTTTCGGCAAGTTCGGCGCTCTGGATGTTGAAGAAGACTGGGTCGATGAAGCAAGACGCTACTATATCGGCATCGTCGGCAAATACGGAGCACAGGTACAGGCCGTCTTGAAGAAGGCCGCAACGCTTGATATCTCCATGATCCTGCCGCTTCATGGACCGATGCTTTTCAAGAATCTTCCATACTATCTGAATCTGTACAACATCTGGTCAAGCTATGACGTTGAAAAAGACGGCGTCGTGGTCTGCTACACTTCGGTGTATGGCCATACCAAAACTGCCGTAAACAAGCTTGTCGATGAACTCAAGGCCTGCAATGCACCGGAAGTGAAGGTTTATGATCTGGCAAGAGACGATATGTCTAAGGCTGTCGGCGATGCCTTTGCCTACAGCAAGCTCATCCTGGCCACGACCACATACAATGCGGATATCTATCCTTTCATGAAGGAATTCATCCATCATTTGACGGAAAGGAACTTCCAGAATCGCAAGATCGGTTTGATCGAAAACGGTTCGTGGGCTCCTCTAGCTGCCAAGACGATGAAGTCCATGCTGGAAAACCAGAAGAATCTGACTTTCATCGATCCGATCGTCCACATCAAATCCGCTATGAACGACACCAACAGGGAAGAGATCTCGGCCTTGGCCAAAGCGATGTGTTCGGACTATGTCGCCAGAGATGACAAGCAGGCCAACAAGAACGATATGAAAGCGCTGTTCTCGATCGGCTACGGTCTGTATGTCGTTACTTCAAATGACGGCAAGAAAGACAACGGTCTGATCGTCAATACCGTCGTTCAGCTTACCGACAATCCATACCGCGTCATGGTCTCCATAAACAAAGACAACTACTCGCACCACGTCATCAAGCAGACCGGCATCATGAACGTCAACTGTCTGAACATCGAAGCGCCTTTCAAGGTCTTCCAGCAGTTCGGTTTCCAGTCAGGAAGAAATGTCGACAAATTCAAAGGCGAAGAAGTACTGCGTTCCGACAACGGACTGGTCTT
>CADCPE010000205.1 GCA_902803275.1 uncultured Erysipelotrichaceae bacterium | reverse complement strand
CTTCATTGTTCTGATTGAGGATATAAGCCAAATGATAATTAAGGCCCAATGCAACATTGAAAGATGAATGCTGATTAGCATACTCATAGAAACCGGTCTCATCAAGCAGTCTCTCCTGCTCTTTGACGTCCTTATATAAGGAATCATCACCGAGATAGGAAAGATGAGCACGTTTAGCCGCTCTTTCGATCTGTGGATTGATCAGTTTGTCATAATCATAAATGTCATCATAGCTGCCGAAGAATTCGATCGACTTGTCTTCGATCAGGTTGAACAGCTGAGGACTTCTCATCAGGCAGATGATCTTAGGATATTTAAGTTCTTTATCCCTGAAGGCATAAAGACGTTTCAGGTTTTCGCTGATGATAAAGTTTCTGTGATCATCATCTTCACAGACAAAGATCAGATCAGGTCTGACTATCTCTTCAACGTATCCCGGGAATTCAGAATCATTTTCATCGATTTCATGAAAGTGAACGCTGTAGTTGGCTTCCGGCTCTAGGCGCTGTGAAAAATATCTTTCAAAATCCAGATTGAGGATCTCCGGAGAATTGGCCTTAATGCTTTCGGCCATCGTTCTGACATCATCGTCAAAGACGTGAATGTCGTACGAGGAATCCGGCTGGTTGAGCAGACAGAGCAGATTGTTGAAGATAGCCTTGACCAAAGAGTCAGAACCGAACAGGAAAATCGAACGGCGGTTCTTGCTGGTGAGGAAATCCTTGTGTTTCATCAGAATATCGACAGCCAGAGTGTTGTTTTCATCGATGTGGCGCAGATAGACATCCTTGCCATAGCGTTCATCCAGATTTCTTATCAGTTCAATGTTGTCTTCACTGACCAGGAATCTGACGATGACGTTTTCTTTAATATAGTTCTTGGATTCAAGAAGATGCTTGCAAAGCTTGGAAGTCTTGTTCAGACAGTCATATTCATCATCATCGAGCACATAGAATTCATATTTTTTACGCTTGTTTATCTTGAAGGAAGTGATGTCCTTTTCAATCAGGAAACCGTGAAGACCACGGGCCTTTTTTTCCAGTTCGTCATAGTCATTGCTGCAGCTGCAGAAAACAGCGACCTGTTTTTCATCCGTCTCAGCAATGCTTTCATAGATCGCCAAAGAACGTTCGTCGAGTGTTGAGAAGACGTGGACTCTCTTATACCCCAGCATTC
This sequence comes from uncultured Erysipelotrichaceae bacterium, assembly GCA_902803275.1. GTDB lineage: Bacteria > Bacillota_I > Bacilli_A > Erysipelotrichales > Erysipelotrichaceae > Colivicinus. Next base: position 2,822 of record CADCPE010000205.1, on the reverse strand, counting down.
TGAAGAATCTGACTATTGACCTGGAGAAGCTGACGATGAAGATCGATGCACTTACAGGTCCGATCAGATACAGTGAATACAGATAGAGAGTATAGATGATCTTCTCCACGCCCTTAAGATCAAGTGCAGCAACGATATCACCATCAACGCTGAGCCCGACTGATGAGATACCATATTTGAACGTATGCAGAATAGTGATGAACATGTCATCACCAAAAAGCAGGAAATACGGGAAAGTAAGAATACCGATGCAGACAGATGATGTTACTGTCAGGATCGCAGAAAACGCCTGATAGTCATTCCTGACTTTCATAGCCCTATAGACGCCAAACAGCTGGACAGCCAATGCGATAACAATATAAATTAACATACGTGCTCCTATCGAGATAATTATATAATATTAGCCATTGAAAAAGGATGTTTCCATCCTATATTTCCTTGGTCTCCATCCACTTGTACAGGTCTTCGTACACGTCTTGTTTATCCAGCTCGTTGAGGATCTCATGACGATCTTCAGGATAGAGCTTACACTTGATCTTTTTAAGTCCGACATCCTTCAAAGTCTTTATTGAATACTCAATTTCCCTGCCGAAAGATCCAACCGGATCATCCTGTCCCGATACGAACAGGATATCCAGATCTGCAGGTATTTTCCTAAGTGCTTCTTTGTTGTGAAGATTCAGTATGCATCTAAACATCTGATAATAGCCATTCAGTGTAAATCTGAACGAACACTTTTCTTCATTCACATACCAGTCGACCAGTTTTTCATCTCTGCTGAGCCAGTCAGCTCTTGTCCTGGCAGGCTCGAATTTCTTATTGTAGGATCCAAATGCCATGTCGTTGACAAAAGAAGAACGGTAACGCCAGCCTTTGAACAACGCGATCAAAGAACAGATCATAAGTCCTCCTCTGATCTTGTATGAAGGCTCAAGGCCTGTTCCCATGATGATGGCGCCATCAAGCTGATCCCCATATTCGGTCAGATAATTGCGGGCAAAGAATGAGCCCATGGAATGGCCTAAAAGATAATACGGTCTATCAGGATATGATTCTTTGGTTATTTTGGTGAGTTCATACATATCTTTCAGGACATGTTCATAGCCATCCTCACCGAAATAGCCCCAGTCTTCCTTCGATTTGACCGAACCGCCATGTCCCAGATGATCGTTGCCGGTGACAAGATAGCCTTTTTCTGTCAGGAAGGCCGCAAAATCTTCATAGCGGTCAATGAATTCGACCATACCGTGAGCGATCTGCAGGATAGCCTTGACTTCCCCGTCAGGAATATATCTGACTGCTCTGATGTCGTTTTCTTTGTTGGTGGACTTATAGCTGAATTCTTCTTTTCTCATATTCAATCCTTTCTTGCGATCTCGATCACTCCTGCAGAAAACATGACTGCAGACAAGACATTTTTCTCATCAAAGACGCTCAGTTTTCCTTCTTCATTGATAAACAATCCTTCCGCTTCCCCTTTATCAATGCTGCCGGAATACTGATATTTGCTGGTCTTGTATCCCTGAGCAGTCTTTGTAATCTCATCAATCTTATTTCCCCTGTAATCGTACAGGTTTGCCTTGTCATCGATAAGGATGTCCTTTTCGACGTAGGCTACTTCTTCATTCCTGTTATTGAATATCCTTGTGCGGTATTTATACGCAAAATCATAGACACTCCAGTACAGTATTTCTCCATCACATAGAAACTCTGTCTTCTGACGTTTTTTCAAATTATCAATGTCAAAATCTATAATCATACTTTAATTGTAGCAAAAAGGATACAATTAGGTTATGGAATACATACAACTGAACAATTCTGATCTTGTAGTGTCGCGCCTTTGTCTGGGCTGCATGTCTTTTGGCGAAGCAGAGCGCGGTCAGTATCAGTGGACGCTCAACTACAAAGACAGCGAAAACATCATTCATAAAGCCTACAAAGCAGGTATCAATTTCTTCGATACAGCCAATAATTATTCTGAGGGAAGCTCCGAACAGTTTCTGGGCAAGGCCATCAAGGGGTTTGATCGAAAAAAGATCGTGATCACGACCAAGTGCTACTTCAATGAAGGAAAACTGTCTCCGGAAGCTATTCATCGCGAAGTCATAAAATCACTAAAAAACCTCGATACCGATTATATCGATATCCTGGTACTCCACCGTTTCGACTATGACACGCCTGTCGAAGATACTCTGGAAGCTTTAGATGAAGAGGTCAGGCTGGGGAATATCCGCTACTATGGAGCTTCAGCCATGTTTGGCTATCAGTTTGCCCAATACTGCTATACCGCAAGAGAAAAAGGCTATCAGCCTTTCACGACCTTGCAGAATCACTACAATCTCATATATCGGGAAGACGAAAGAGATCTGATCCCTGTCGCTGAACAGTTCAATGTCTCAAGGACTTCGTTTGCCCCATATGCAGCAGGAAGGCTGGCAAGATTGCAGCACAATGAAGGAAGCGGACGCTATGATCTTGATGCAAAAGAAGGCACGAGATACGACAAGAGTGAAGAAGCTGATCAGCTGATCGCTCAAAGAGTCAACGAAATAGCTGTAAAATACAACACTTCAATGTCGAATATCGCTTTAGCCTGGCAGTTTAAAAAAGGCGTCGCTGCGCCTATTATCGGTGTTACAAAAGAGAAATACCTCTATGATGCCGTCAACTGTTTTGATGTAAAACTGACCGATCAGGATGTTGAGTATCTGCAGGAACTCTATATACCTCATGAAATCAACTGCAACCGCTGATCAGTATCTGTAAGTATTATTGCCTATCGTGTATGTCTCATTGTTTGTTTCATCATGATAGGCTTTTCT
>CADCPE010000204.1 GCA_902803275.1 uncultured Erysipelotrichaceae bacterium | reverse complement strand
GACCAGGATAGCCAGACCTTTGACGATATCCTGTGATAACATTCTCTTTTTCATAAATATGCTTTTTCTTTATGTATTACAGGTAAATTATATTATATTCATCTGTTTAGCGAATGAAAACAAAAAATCCAGCTGCCGTTTTTTACATAATCGATATCGGATAGTTACTTTCTAATAAAGGAATCATCCGATTGCGCATCATCGCTGATGAAACGATCGACCTTCATATGAAGATCATATTTTTCTCTGAGCCTGCTGATGGTTTCCATCATTGGTGAGGCATGATGAAGATCAATGGAAGCCTGATCCTTCCAGCTGTCGATGAGCAGTATCGTTTCCGGATCATTCAGCGGACTAAAGTATTCATAGCGAAGATTGCCGGCTTCTTTGCGGATCGCATCAACGGTGCCGGAAGATTCCATCTCTTCCGCAAACCTGCGTGCAGAGCCGTTTTCGCCCTTGTAGTAGATATTTACTGTAATACTCATATGCTTATACTCCTTAAAAATACAGTCTGATACATTTCTAATTATAATTAGACCATCTAGGACGCAAAAGAAAAGGAGCCATTAATGACTCCTTGCATCATATTGTGAATAAAGTGCTTATACGCAAGTATAGCCGCCGTCAACAGCGATAGCCTGACCGGTCACATAGCTTGATTCCTCAGCACCCAAGAAGATAGCTACAGAATTCAGTTCACCTTCGTGGCCATATCTCTGCATCGGAACGGACTGCTTGGCGAAAGCCTGGAAGTAATCAGAATTGAGTGTTTCGGTTGTCAGCTCAGTATAGAAATAACCCGGGCAGATCGCATTGACAGTGATGTTGGAAGTTGCCAGTTCAGCAGCGGCGCCTCTTGTGAAGTTTACAACAGCGCCTTTAGTCGTATGATAAGCGATCGTCGGAATAGCGGTATTACCTACCAGACCATAGATGGAAGCGATATTGATGACACGGCCGTATGTCTGCTTGCCTGCAGCCATGGCGTCTTTCATCATGTTTACAAAGCCCTGTGTAACGGCAAAGATCGAAGTCAGGTCAAGATTCAAAGTGAAATCCCAGTCCTCTCTCTTGTAGTCAACCAATGGTGTGCCTGTACCTTTTTCACCGCCTGCACAGTTGACGATAACTTCGCAATGACCGAAATGATCCTTGATCGCATCGGTAGCAGCCTTGATCGAATTAGCGCTGGTAACATCGCACGCGATCGGAAGAACATCAACACCGTATTTTTCTTTCCATTCCTTGGCGCTGGCTTCCAGTCTTTCAACTCGTCTGGCCATCAGCACCAGATCAGCACCCTGCTGTGCATAGCCTTCAGCCATCTGCTTGCCCAGGCCTGAAGATGCACCAGTAACAGCAACAACTTTACCTGTATAATCAAACATTAATTATATCCTCCTAGTTCTTATATGATATGTATCTAAACTCCAGTTTTATGATACAAACAAGAAATGCCTTCGTTAATTAACATCCTGAATAATAATGTTTTTAAACGGTCAGAAGTCAGGAAAAGATGTTAATATAATATCGTATTCTTACTCTGCCATATTTCTATATAAGGAAGAATATAAGAATGGCACAAACGAAAGGACGGATTATATGTATAAAATCATTAGCAGAAAACCTCTTAACGCTACCGTCACTCAAATGGAGATCGAAGCACCGCTTGTCGCAAAAAAGGCGAAACCGGGTCAGTTCATCATCTTGAGAGTCGATGAAGATGGCGAAAGAATCCCTTTGACTGTAGCCGGAACCGATCCGGAGAAAGGAACAGTCAAGATCATTTTCCAGGTCGTCGGCGGTACGACAGAGAAACTCAATCATAAAGCCGAAGGCGATTACCTGCAGGACTTCGTCGGTCCGTTAGGTGTTGCAACACATACCGAAGGCATCAAGAAGGTATGTATCGTCGGTGGTGGCGTTGGATGCGCGATCGCTATGCCTGTAGCTCAGGAATTCCATCGTCTGGGTGCTGAAGTCACTTCGATTATCGGCTTTAGAAGCAAGGATATCCTGATCCTTGAAGATGAATTCAAAGCCTGCTCAGATAAGCTTTATGTCATGACTGATGATGGTTCATATGGCCAGCACGGCAACGTTACAGTTCCGCTCAAGGAAATGCTGGAAAACGGCGAGAGATTTGATGAGATCATCACGATCGGACCGCTGATCATGATGAAGGTTGTTGTTGCGACAGCAAAACCTTACAATAGCCCGGTCACAGTATCAATGAATCCGATCATGATCGATGGTACCGGCATGTGCGGCGGCTGCCGTCTTACTTTAAACATCGATGGTAAGAAGGTCACCAAGTTCGCTTGTGTCGATGGTCCGGACTTTAATGGTTATGAAGTTGACTTTGACGAGGCCATGGCCAGAAACAGGATGTATGTGCCGTTTGAAAGAAAGAAATATGAAGAAGCCTGTAACTTATTTAAGGAG
>CADCPE010000203.1 GCA_902803275.1 uncultured Erysipelotrichaceae bacterium | reverse complement strand
TAGGTTAAGTATAAGGAGATAAACAACAATGCTGATAAGTGAAGCTATTTCAAGAATCAAGAAATACTGCAAAGGCACATGGCTAGGTAACAAGATCCAGGACGAAAGCACCAGAGACAAGGTCCTCTATGGCGACCCGAACAAAGAATGTACCGGTATCGTCACGACGATCTATGCTTCAGTCGAGGTCATCAGAAAAGCTCATGAGCTTGGCGCAAATTTCATCATTGCTCATGAAGCTATGTTCTATAATCATGGCGATCACCAGGACTGGCTGCAGGAATCCCGCAACCAGACATATGAAGCAAAGAAAAAGCTTCTGGATGATTACGGTATCGTCGTCTGGCGTTTCCATGATCACATCCATTCAGGTATTCCCTATAAAGGCGATTATATCGATGGCATCTTCTATGGCCTGGCTCAGGAGACCGGCTGGCTCGATGCAAAGATAAAGGAAGAACTCTCCGGTGCCATCTATGTGGAATGCGATCCGCCAACTACGCCAAGAGCGGTAGCTGAAAAGATCAAGAAAGCCTGGAACATCTCCGGCATGAAAGCCATCGGCAACATGGATGCGGAAGTAAGAAAGATCCTGGTCTGCGGTCACGTCAATGAAGGTATGGATATCAGACCACTGATAAACAGAATCAATGAAGAAGAAATCAATCTTCTTTTGCCATTGGAACTAATCGATTTCACGCTGACCGAGTATATCAAAGATTCCGGACAGCTAGGTTTCAACAAGGCGATCCTGGCTCCGGGACATTTCAATCTGGAAGAACCAGGTATGAAATACATCCTGAACTATATCGATGATGCCCTAGGCGAACACATCGATACACACTTTGTCCAGGCTGGCGACATGTATACCTATCTATAAACTCAAAGCATGCCCTTCAAGGCATGCTTTTTTATTGATTTTTCTTTTCTTTAATAGCTAGATCGATCATCGGAACGATGTTGAGTTTTCTGCTCAGACTCACATCAAAGATAAAGTATCTGCTTCCGTCATAATTGAAGTAGATGCTGTCGAGCAGTTCAACTGCACCGCTGCCTAATGCTGCCATATACATATTATCGCTTTGCGCATCTCTGACTTTAAGAAAGACATAATCAACTGCCATCTTTTCAAAATCAGCCTTTACTGCATCATACATCCGATCGAGCAGTTCAACCATCGCTTCATGGTTTCTGCCTGTAGCGGCAGCGATCGCGTATTTCACACCATCGCACTCGTATTCCTTGAGATCGGAATACAGTATCTGGCGATCATTCATCCCCTCATATGATAATGATGCATCGATCATCTGCTCATACAGACCATCAAGATCATCGATCAAAGCCATAGACGCAAGATCCTGATAGGCTTTTCTGTCATAATAGGTCGTATTGACCTTTCTGAGATTCTTGGTGTCAGACATCACACCCATCAGTAAAACTCTGGCTGTATCGATATCGATATCGACCTTATATTCGTTGAACATCCTGTAGATCATCGTCGCGGTTGCTCCGACATCCATGATCTTTACCAGAGGAATTTTATCATTACAGATATCACCCTTTTCATGGTGATCGATGATCGTCAGAACTCTTGCCTCTTTCATTCCTGGAATAGCCTGAAGATAACTGCTGTGATCGACTAGTACGAACTGTCTGCCAGCTGCATCGTTCATGATCTCGGGTATTTTCAGGTTATATTTCTCCATGAAGAATCTTGCCTCATTGTTGATCTCTTCACTGACCACTGCCTGAGCCCTGATTCCAAGAGCATCCAACAGTTTTGCATAAGCGACAGCTGAAGCCAGTGAATCACTGTCCGGACTCTTGTGTCCGATCACATAAGTAGGATCTTCACCATAATCTATCTCATCGATCCTTGGCGATCTTCTCTTATTTCTTTCATACAGGATCAGTGCTGTCACAGCCAATAATACTGCCGTTTTTGGGTTTAATATCTTTCTCAACTTTATACCTCTGTTTGTATATAAATTATCCTATATTTTATCTTCTTCTTACAAAAAAGATCCATTCAGGATCTTTCTGTTTATTTGCTCATGGTGATCTTCCATTTTTTGCCGACACCGATATTGTAGGCTTTGGAGAAATCACCCTGATTTATGGCCACCGCCATATCATAGACAGAATTCATATAGATCAGTGGTTCGTTTACTCCGACATCCGCAAATGATTTACCGTAGTTGATCCTTTGCGAAAAGACTTTGCGATCTTCATAGAAGATCTCGACCAGGATATCATCACCGATCCTGAATCCGCAGTTTTTGAAATCCTCATAACTGATCGATGTCCATAGTGATCCGTATCTGACATCGAGGATGTCCACATAGCCCATGATGCCGTTTTCGATCTTATGACAGCCATACAGTTCCAGTCTGACGATATCTTCAACATTCATCTTCGGACCGACTTCCTCAAAGCTGATAACCCCCGCCGCCAGTCTGGCACCGGTATAGGCATAGACGTCACGTCCATAGAAGGTATAGGAGTTTTCCGAGTCGAGCAGACGATTGCTTTTTTCTTCGATCTGTCTTACTTCCTCGATACCGACATATTTATCGATATGGGTCAGCGTACCATTGTCAGGCGTGACGATATGCATATTGCTTCTGGTTCTGGCAACGATCGATTTGCGATCCGATCCGACTCCGGGATCGACCACGCAGACAAACGTCGTTCCTTCAGGCCAGTAATCGATCGCCTGATTGAGACGATATGAGGCATCAAAGATATTGTAAGGCGGAATATTGTGAGTAAGATGCCTGATGTTGAGATCATAGCTCACACAATAGGCGACACCTTCCATTGCGGATATCGCACCATCATCAAGTCCGAAATCAGTCATGAATACCAGAAGTCTGTTCATGCTTCACCTCTTGAAAACGACCTTGTATTCCGGTCCAAAGCCAAAACCGTAATCAGCACACAGGTTGCCCACAACTTCCGCAAGGCCCATCTTGTTGATCTCGTTGTTATAGATCATGACACTGTGATCCTTGGCCTTGCCGAAGGAATCATAATAAGGGATAACATCATCAAAAATGACTTCGTCATTCTTATAGACGATCGTATGTATGCTGTCACCCATTTTAAAGCCAAAGGAGAGAAAATCCTTCAGAAGGATATTGGTCCAGATATTGCCGAAGTTTGGATCGTTGATCTCAAAGGTTCCTTCGATCCGATCATCGAAGATCTGTGCTTCTTTCAATTCATGACGCACGATCTTTGACACATCATACTTTTCACCGACTTCCTCATAGCTGATGATCCCTGAAGCCAGTCTTGCTGCACAATAACCGAATAGATCACGGCCATGGAAGATCGAAACAGCTCCATTATCTTCACGATGCAGTCTGTTGATCGTTTCGTTTATCTGCCTTACTTCCTCGATGCCGAAGTATTTATCCACATGGCTTAAAGAGCCGTTATCAGGCGTGACGATATAATAATCGTTCTTCGTTCTGGCTACACAGGCTCTTCTGGATGTGCCGACACCCGGATCGACTACCGAAACAAAGATCGTTCCCTTTGGCCAGAAATCAATGTACTGGTAAAGTCGATAGGAAGCTGAATAGGTATCATATTGCGGGATCTCATGAGTCGCCGTGATGATCTCGATATCACTGTCCACACTTTTCACTACGCCATACATGGCCGCAACAGCACCTTCCTTATAGGTGAAATCAGTCTGGAATACTAATAGTTTTTTCATAATTACCCCACAAACGGATTATACAGATTATTACCACCCTGATTGGTGATGATTAATCCCACAACAAACACTACGATACAGAAAGCTATGACCAGATAATCATTTACCGTCATCTTCTTTTTCATATACCAGGTCCGGTTTTTCTTTTTGCCGAAACTTCTCAGCTGCATCGAATTGGATATCTCATCGATCCTGCTCAGACTGGTCAGGACTAGCGGCAGAAGGATCTTGGCCGAATTTTTGAGTCTTTCAAAGAAACCGACGTCCTTGCCTAAAGCGATACCTCTTGCTTCCTGGGACTGGGAGATCTCGGAAAAATCTCTTTGTATATCAGGAATATAGCGCAGCGCCAGTGAGACCGAATAGCTCACGCGGTAAGGCACACCGATCGCTGACAAAGATGAAGCAAACTCGCTTGGATTGGTAGTCGATATGAACAGGATGGCGATCGGAAAACCGATGACATACTTCAGGGAAACATTGAACTGATAGAACAGCTGTTCCAGCGTCATATCATACTTTCCGGCAATGTGAAACAGAAGAGTCCTGGAACCGTAAAGTTTTGGACCATATTCCGGATTGAAGATGAACAGCAGAATGGCGTTCATGACGATGAATACGACTAAGAAGGTCGACATAATTCTGATCTCACTGAGTTTTATTCTGCTTAACGAGAAGCCCAGTACTGATAAGAACAGCAGAAACAGCAGGACTCTGGTGTCAAAGGAAAGACCGCAGAGAAAACTGAAACTCAGGAAAATGATCAGTTTGGTCGTTCCTGAAAGTGAATGAATAAAGCTTTCTTTTGGAATGTAGTTCAGAACTCTAACTTTCATGGCTACGCTCCTTTTTCTCATAGGCAATGAAACAGTCGACGAAATCGACCGGATCATCGATGCCTGTCATATTCGCAATATTAAAAAGACTTGTCTCCTTGAGATCAGCCAGATCGACAAGTTCAGGATCACAAAGTACCGCACTTCCCGATTTATCCGCTTCAAGTTTTCCATCCGCAAAAACCAGTGATCTGTCAGTGTATTCCAGCATCAGATGCATATCATGAGTGACCATGATGATGGTCTTGCCTTCCCTGTTCAGTTCATCAAGGAAGTCCATGATATCCGTATAGTGACGGAAATCCTGTCCAGCCGTCGGTTCATCAAGGATGATTATCTGCGGTCCCATTACCAGGATCGAAGCGATCGTGACTCTTTTCTTCTGACCGAAACTCAAGGCAGAGATCGGCCAGTTTCTGAAGGAATACAGACCACAGATCTTCAGAACATCATATACTCTTTCCCTGATCTCTTCTTCACTCAAACCGGTATTCTTCAGACCAAGAGCTACCTCATCAAAGATCATTGACTGGGAGATCATCTGATTCGGGTTCTGCATGACATAGCCGATATTTCTGGCGCGGGCTCTGATACTCTTATCGGTGACATCTTCATGATCAAAGATGATCTTTCCGTTATAGTTTCTTTCAAAACCGCAGATGACTTTGCACAGTGTTGATTTGCCGGCTCCGTTTTTACCGACGATCGCCAGCATCTCTCCCTTTTTGATCTTTGTATTTATGTCAAACAGGATCTGTTCGCTCTCATCATATTTGAAATCGACATTCTCCACTTCCAGCAGATAGTCATTAACATTTGTTTTATCTTCTCTGTCCTGTCTGGCATACCAGTTTCTGACCTTTTCCTTGTCCGCTTCAGAAAGTCTGATCGTTCTGATGCTGTCGATTCCTTCAACATTGTTCAGATCGACCCCAGCATATTTAAGCTGAGTTATGTATAAAGGTTCTCTGATGCCGTATTCCTTCAGAAGCGAACTTCTCAGAAGCTTTTCAGGACTGCTGTCGGAAACGATCCTTCCATCATCCATCAGAATGATGCGGTCTACTCTTTCCCATAAAACATCCTCAATACGGTGCTCAATGATGATCACCGTTGTACCGGTCTCATTTTTGATCTTTTCGATCAGTTCGATGGCACTCTTTCCTGTGGCTGGGTCAAGGTTGGCCAGAGGTTCGTCGAAAAGCAGGATCTTGACATCATCGACCAGCACACCAGCCATGGATACACGCTGCTTCTGACCGCCAGAAAGGTCCTGCGGCGCATTGTTCATACGATTTTCGATATTGACCTTGCTGGCAGAAAGCAGAGTCTGTCTTTTCATTGTTTCATTTTCAACACAGTCATTTTCCAGTGCAAAAGCGATATCCTCTGCAACTGTCAGTCCGACAAACTGACCATCAGGATCCTGTAAAACTGTACCAACCCTTGTTGAAAGTTCAAATATCGAAGAATTCTTCGTCTCGATTCCATCGACAGTAAGTTTGCCTGAGATCTTTCCATCAAATGAAAAAGGTATTAAGCCATTGATACAGTTGCCGAGAGTGCTTTTTCCTGAGCCGCTGGCTCCACAGATCAGCACCTTTTCACCAGGATAGATATCAAGGTTAATATCTTTTAAAGTCGGGTTTTTCTGAGCATTATACTGAAACGAAAAATTCCTGAAAGATATAATTGGTTCCATACTTCGATTATACAAAAAACTTATTTTATTAACACTTGAATTTACAGATAAGGACGAATCCTGAGATCCGTCCTTATAGTTGTTTTTGACTGATGATTATTCCTTATCCAGAGAACCTGATTTGGCGATCGTCTTTGAATAGCCGTAAAGCAGCAAGCCACCGATAACGACTGCAAACAGGAAGTCTCCGGCACCGGCGATCAGGCCCTGAGTGAAGACCAGGTTGGCATCTTCCTTGTAGATGACGATGTCACCGACAGGAGCGATGATGCCCCAGGCTACAACATTGGCGACCAGGTTGGCAAGCACGTAAGTGATGATTTCATTCTTTGAGAAGTTGCCATCTCTGATGTTGATCTTCTTGGCAAACAGACCAACGATGAGACCGTATACAGCAGTAGCGAAAGCCCATGTCCACCATACGCCGCCCCATGACATATCAGTCAGAACATGGCCGATAAAACCAGACAGACAACCAACTACCGGACCGTAGATAACAGCGAATACTGCCTGAGCAGCATACTGGAAGGTAATGTTTGTGTTAGGGATTCCACTTGGAACAGCTACGAATCTGGCCAACACAAAGAACAGAGCAGCACCGATACCGGTTGCAACAACTTTCTGAACAGAATTGTTTTTCATACTTTCCCCCTCTTTTTCTAAAAAACAAAAGCCCATCAGTATGATGGGCAATTATTACAGATCAACCCATCGTACAAGCATTAGCACCTTATAAAGGTTGCTGAGGTTTCACAGAGCTTGTCTCTCCACCTCTCTTTATGGACGTAATAATCTTAACACTGCTTAATTGCATCATCAATACGTTTTCTGATTGAAAGCGTATTCTTTTTTTATTTATCAGTTTTTACGTTTATCAAGGCTTGATGAGAGTCTATTACCTGCCAGCTGGAACAGCTGGACCATCAGAACAATGATGATAACCGTTACGATCATGATGTCGGTCTGATAACGGTAATAACCATATCTGATCGCGATATCTCCAAGACCGCCACCGCCGACAGCACCAGCCATTGCTGAATAGCCGACGATCGTGCCCAGGCAGATCGTTGCGCCATTGATCAGAGATGGACGTGCTTCCTTTAACAGGACCTTGTAGATGATCTGAAAGTTTGAAGCTCCCATTGACTGAGCTGCTTCGATGACACCCTTATCAACTTCCTTGAGACTTGATTCTACCATTCTGCCGATAAACGGGATCGCACTCACTGTTAACGGAACGATCGTGGCAGCTGTACCATATGATTTACCGACGATGAGCCTGGTGAATGGGATGATCAGAATAAGCAGGATTATAAATGGAATGCTTCGACCGATATTGACGATTATATCCAATATCCTGTAGATCAAGGCATTAGGTTTGATGCCATCCTTGTCATTTACATACAGACATACACCTAAAGGCAGACCGAAGATATAACCGAACAGAGTTGAGACAAACACCATCAGCAGCGTCTCACCGATACCGGTAACGATCATTTTGATTACGGCATTACTCATCTGTTCCCACCTCCTCAATGACCATCGTCTCATTACGTGAGAGATAGTCGATCATCTTGCCGGCCAGTTCATCGTCATCCGGCAGCTGGACCATCATCTGGCCTCTTGATGTACCATTTATCGAAGTGATGTTGGATTCCAGGATATTGACCGGTGTCTTGAATTCCAGAATGAGGTTGGCAATGACCGGTTCAGTCGTGTTGGCCTCCTCAAAGGCGATTCTGATGATCTTGCCTCCGCTCATTGATTTGACCTGATTGTTGGAATTGAAGATCAATCTTCTGGCTGCCGAAGTCTTTGGATGTCTGAAGAGTTCTTCGACACTGTTTTCTTCGACGAGCTTGCCATCTTCCAGAACGACACAGCGATTGCAGATCTCCTGAATGACCGCCATCTCGTGAGTGATCAGAACGACCGTGATATTGTACTGTCTGTTGATGTCCTTTATCAGATTCAAAATCGACTTGGTCGTTTCCGGATCGAGCGCTGAGGTTGCTTCATCACAAAGCAGGATCTCGGGATTGGAAGCCAGGACTCTGGCGATCGCCACTCTTTGTTTCTGACCGCCGGAAAGCTGTGCAGGATAGGCTTCAGCCTTGTTCTGCAGACCGACGATCTTAAGATATTCCATAGCCTTCTTTCTGGCTTCGGCCTTT
>CADCPE010000202.1 GCA_902803275.1 uncultured Erysipelotrichaceae bacterium | reverse complement strand
TACTTCGCTCAGTCTTCTTTTAAACTTCAGGAAACTGACAGAAATTACTTTGTGGAAGGTGAGCCTATGACAGCCTATCAGGCCAAATTCGTTGCAGAAGGCAAGCCTATCTTCTATGCGAAATATAAAATTAATAAGGTATAATGGAATTTGATATGAAGATTTTCAGAAAACTGCTTACATTAATGGCGATACTGCTTATGCTTACGGGCTGCGGCAGTGCCAAGAAATACACGGCATATACAATCTATCCGATCGGATATCTTTTGAACAGGATCGGGGGAAATCGTATCGAACAGATCTCCATTCAAAACAGATCGATGGTACAGATAGCCAATCTTCTGCCTAATTATGATGAGATCCTTTCCGATTCCCTTGTACTGTTCCATATCGGCGATCTTGAGCCTTATATGGATCTTTATAAAGAAGAGATAGGTGCTCTTGTGGATATTTCAGCCGGTGATCTTTCGATCCTCAACTGTCTTTATGAATACAAGCGCTATACTCCGGTTATCGTAGATGGCAAGGTTTCCTATGTTGAAGGTCCTTATTATGAAGGCGATATCTTTGACGAGATCGACACCTATGACCTGGATCCTTTTATCTGGCTTTCACCAAGCGGCATGTACTGTATGGCCAAAGATGTCTATGATTATCTTTCCAGCAACTATGTCGAACAGTCCGCATACTTCAGCGAGAACTACAATCTGGTCGCTGATGATCTGATCGCACTTGACGCCTCATATCAGGCTCTGGCAAACCGCCTGGTCAAGGAAAACAAGTCAGTCAAGTTTGTTGCCATGACTGGATCATTCGGCTGCTGGCAGAAAGACTTCGGTTTTCAGGTCTATCCGGTCTGCCTGTCAAAATACGGCGCTGTTCCAAGCTCTGCTCAGCTGGAAATCATAAAAAACAGAATCAGAAACGATCATGTCCAGTACATCGCCTATGAGCAGAACCTTCCGGAAGATATGCAGGAAGTGTTCCTGCAGCTCGAAGAAGAACTGGGCTTGAAGAGGATCACGCTTCACAATATTTCTTCTTTGACTCCGTCCCAGATCGAATCGGGCAAGGATTACCTGTCTTTGATGTATGAGAACCTCAGTGTTCTGGAAAGCATCGCAACGCTCAACAGCACATACGCCCCAAGCGAAACCGATGAAGGTGAATAATGAAATTCCTACTTATTGACGGAAATTCCGTACTGTTTAGAGGCTATTATGCCACCTGCTATGGAAATATAATGAAGACTTCAAAAGGTGTATATACCAATGGTATATACGCTTTTGCGAATATGCTGAACAAGGCCATCAAGACCATTGAGCCCGACTACTGTGTAGTCGCTTTTGACAAGGCCAAGCATACCTTCAGACATGATCTGGCTCCTGACTACAAAGGCGGCAGAAAGGAAACGCCGGAAGAGCTTGTTACACAGTTTCCCTTAGTCAGGGAGATGCTGGAAGCATATAATATCCCGTATCTTGAATATGATACGATCGAAGCTGATGACATTATCGGTTCCTTGGCCAAGAAATATGATTTTGATACCAGTATCCTCTCAAGCGATCGTGACATGCTGCAGCTGATCGATGATACGACAGATGTTCTGGTCATGCGTAAAGGCATGTCGGATATTGCCAGAATGGATGAGAAGGCTCTAATGGAAGAATATGGTCTTAAACCGTATCAGATCATTGATTACAAAGGCCTGGCCGGTGATAAGTCCGACAATATCAAAGGTGTTGAAGGCATCGGCGATAAGACGGCAGTAAAGCTGCTTACCGATTACGATACCTGTGAAGGCATCTATGAGAATATCGACAAGATCAAAGGCAAACTGCAGGAGAAACTTATCCTGGGCAAGGACTCGTGCTTCCTGTCAAAGACCCTGGCGACCATCAAGACCGATGTACAGATCGATCATGACCTTGATGAATTCAAGCTGAATATCAACGAGGAAGAAAGAAATGCTTTCTTTGAGAAATATGAAATGTATTCTCTGATCCGGGTCAGCAATACCGATAAGAAGAAAGCACAGTCTGAGGCAAATGTTAGGATCGTCAAGAAAATATCCGAAAAGCTTCTTGATAGTGCAGTTGTCTATTTTGTTTCGGATGAATTTTCCTATTTTGAAAGAAAGATCCAAGGTGTCTGCTTCTGCAGGGATGATGATCTTGAATACATCGCATTTGAAGACTTTAAGAAAGACAAGGATGCTTTGAAGTATCTTGCATCAGACAAAAAGAAGATCGTATTCGATCTCAAACCGATTCTTCATGCGGCAGATTTCAACGGTATAAAAATATCGGGTGATATTGATGATATCTATCTGATGGCCTTTCTTTCAAACAACTACAACAGTGATCTGGCGACGATCGTTCTCAATTACGGCATGGGAGAGATAAGCGATGGCAAAGCGATCTTTGGCACAGCCAGAAAGCCTCTTGAATTCGATGAGAAAAAACTCAGCAGTTACGGAGGAAGTATTGCCAAGGCTTTGTCCAGGATCTATCCGAAGGCCGTAAAAGAGATCAAAGAAAAACAGATGGATTACCTATATCAGGAAATAGAACTGCCTCTGGTCTATGTGCTTTATGATATGGAAAAGCAGGGTGTCTATTGTGATGTCAAGGAACTTGACGAGATCGCAATGAACACGAAGGAAAAGATAGATTACTTTGAGAAGAAGATCTATGAAAGCGTCGGTCATGAATTCAATATCGGTTCTCCGAAACAGCTTTCGGAAGTGCTGTATGATGAACTCGATCTCCCGGATCTTAAGAAAGGTTCTACAAATGCGGAGGTTTTATCCAAACTGGTCAACTATCATCCGATCGTTACCGATATCCTGGAATACCGCAAATATACAAAACTGTATTCGACATATGCTGAAGGCCTCAAGAAATACATCATGCCTGATGGAAAGATCCATACGATCTTTTCACAGATGATCACGCAGACCGGCCGCTTATCAAGCTATGATCCTAACCTGCAGAACATATCTGTCAGAGATGATGAAGGAAGAGAGATCCGAAAGGCTTTCAAGCCTTCCAAGGGCAATGTGCTGATCAGTTCCGATTACTCGCAGGTCGAACTACGTGTTCTTTCCTCTTTGGCTGATGAACAGAAGATGATTGATGCATTCAACAGCGGCATCGATATTCACACCAAGACAGCCATGGACATCTTCGGACTTGAAAAAGATGAAGTAAGCGATATAGACAGAAGACATGCGAAAGCGATAAATTTCGGTGTTGTCTACGGCATCAGCGATTTCGGTCTTTCAAACCAGACTCAGCTTACGATAAAGGATGCCAAGAAGTTTATAGAGGACTATTTCGTGACCTATCCGAATATCAAGACCTATCTTGACTCTCAGGTCGAATTCTGCAGGGACAACGGCTATGTCAAGACGATGCTGAATCGCAGAAGATACATCAATGAGATCAATGACCGCAACTATATGATGCGTGAATTCGGAAAACGTGCCGCCATGAATGCAACCATTCAGGGCTCAGCCGCCGATCTGATCAAGATCGCGATGGTCAGAGTCTATGATGCGATAAAAAAGAAAAAACTCAGAAGCAAGCTCATTCTGCAGGTCCACGATGAACTTATTTTCGATGTACCGGAAGATGAGGTTGAAAAGATGAAAGAGCTGATCGCGGATGTCATGGCCAATGCCTATAAGATGAAGACGAGACTCGACTTCTCGATGGTCACGGGCAAAGACTGGTATGAGGCGAAATAATGCCTGAACTTCCTGAGGTACAGACTGTTCTTGATACGCTTGAATCAAGGATCAAGGACAGAGAAATAATCGATATAAAGGTCCTCTATGAACCGATTATTGAATGTTCCAAAAGAACTTTCAGAAAAAAGCTGATCGGCCAGCACTTCCGCGGTTTCAGAAGAAGGGGAAAGTATCTGCTTTTTGAGATGGATGATCTGACTCTTGTTTCGCATCTGCGGATGGAAGGCAAGTATTTTATCCTTGATGAAGACTATCCTTTAAGCAAGCACGATCATGTGATCTTTTATCTTGATGATGGAAAGCAGCTCAGATATAACGATGTCCGCAAATTCGGCAGGATGGAGATCATCGACAAACAGGATGAATATAGAGACTTCCACGGTCTGGGACCGGAACCTTTTTCTAAAGATTTCAATGCAGGCTATTGCAGGAAATATCTAAACAACAAGAAACTGCCCATCAAGCAGGTCCTGCTCGATCAGAGCTTTGTTGCCGGGATAGGCAATATCTATGCTGACGAGATCCTTTTTGCGATCAGAGTAGATCCTAGGACCAGAGCCGACAGGCTTGATGATAAGGATATAGAAAATCTAATTAAGGAAACAAGGAAGATCCTTAAAAGGGCCATCAAGGCCGGTGGAACGACGATCAGATCCTATACATCTTCTTTAGGTGTGACAGGAAGATTTCAGCTGTCACTGAATGTTCATACCATGAAAAAGTGTCCGATCTGCAGAAATGATATAAAGAAGATAACTGTAGGCGGAAGAGGCACATACTATTGTGAAAAGTGCCAGAAAGAGAAATGAAGATTGCGATAAGCGGGACCATCGGTTCGGGAAAGAGCGAATTCTGCAATTATCTGCGTAAAAAAGGTTACGACGTTTTTGACTGCGACAAGGAAAACAGAAAACTCTTATACAAGGGCCGTAAAGGCTACAGGAGAGTCGCAAAAGCATTCCCTGAAGCGATGAGCCAGAACGGCTTGAACAAGCAGATACTGAGCAGGATCGTCTTTTCTGATGAGAAAAAAAGACTGCAGCTGGAAGCGATCATGCATCCGCTGATCCTGGATGAACTCAATAAACGTATTGATGATCCGCTTTTTGCGGAAGTTCCGCTTCTTTTTGAAGTCAACTGGGACATTTATTTTGATCTGAATGTGCTGATAGTATCAAACAGGGATGCCGTTGTCGGCAGACTCATTGAAAGAGGACTTGATAAAGACGAAATAGACAGGCGGATAGCCGCCCAGATGAACGTTGAGGAAAAAATAAAAAGGGCTGACAAAATCATATATAATAATGGTAGTCTAACGGAGCTCTATGAAGCAGCTGACGGGCTTTTGAAAGAAGTTTTATGATAGGCAATGATTACTGCAAAATTGATGTCAATTTTGAGTTGACCAGCGATAGATTAAGATCGCTAGTTTTATTCTATGGACCGCTTATCGGCAATGATGCACTGGCTCTGTATGAGTATCTGGCTATAAACGGTTCTTCAGCCGGATTCGGAAAACTCAATGATCTGCTTAATTCACTGAATATCTCGATCGATGCCTATGAGAAACGCTGCGAGAAGCTCAATGAGTACAGGCTTTTAAGAACTCTAAACAAGAATGATCATTATGTATTCGTATTGAACGCTCCACATACGCTGAAGGAGTTCATCAAGGACGACATCCTGGTTAGAGACTTTATTCTCAAGACTTCCGGTGCCAGATATCAGCAGATCGTTTCCACGATCTATGAGGACAACGTCTATCATGATTATCAGGATATATCCAAACAGCTGGATCTGGGTGAATTGAACAACTGGGATGCTGAAGATGAGACATATTTAAACAGCCGAAAGAAACAGCTCTATGATTTCAATACCCGCTTCAACATCAACAGTTTTCTAAAGGATATATCTGTGACCATGCTTCCAAGCCGCTTCCGTACTGAGGAGAATATGAGAGAAGTCGCCTTGCTGGCGGATCTGTACAATATCTCCTATGAAAACATGCGCACCTATGTTGCCCGTGCGACCAATTCCAGTACGGATCTGTTTGATCTCAAGGGACTCAGGGATCTCTGCCTTTCTTCGCAGGCTCCTTACAGCAAGGTCAACGAAGACGAATATGATATCCCAAGCATCACTTTCCTCATGTCCCTGCAGGATGGCAAGGATGTGACCAGATATGACAGACAGATCATCTATAATCTGGCTCATGACTACAATCTGAATGTACCGGTAATCAATGTTCTGCTTAAACATACGCTTGATAATTGCGATAACAGGCTATACGAAAAGTATCTCTATGGTGTGGCGGCAGACCTGCACCGCAACGATATCAGAACTGCCGAGCAGGCCAAGCAGTTTCTGAAAAACGATCGCAATAAAAAGCAGAGTACAGCGGATAGACTTCCGCAGTATGATGCCAGCAGAAATACGATCCTTTCCAAGGATGAAGAAGAAGAAATACTTAAACTGATGGGTAAAAAATGAAAGATCTGGAATTGCTTAAAAAAGACGAATATCTCAATGAGTTAATCAGCGGAAAAAAACTTCCGGATTTTTATCTTGAGAATAACTACAATACATTCTTAAGAGTCT
>CADCPE010000201.1 GCA_902803275.1 uncultured Erysipelotrichaceae bacterium | reverse complement strand
GCAACCAATGGTTCTGTAGCTCAGTAGGTAGAGCAACGGACTGAAAATCCGTGTGTCGCCAGTTCAATTCTGGCCGGAACCACCATTTGAGAACGAAAGCCTTGAAAGAGGCTTTTTTTCTTATATTAAAAAGAACAGGTCCCCCTATTCTTCTTCGGTCTTCTCTTCCGTTTCTTCCACAGCGGTTTCTTCAGCTTCCTCCCATGGGCAGGCCGAAGTATAGGCGTTGCCGGAGATGTCTTCGAAGTAGTAGCACTGCTTGCGATCACTCACAAAGCTCGATTCGATGTCATAGTATTTCTCCAGAATGTTCAGACCGTATACGGACGTGAAAATGAAATTGCCGTCAGCCATGACCAGTTCAAGATTCTGATATTTCAGCTGCGGAAAGCTGTGGATCTCGGAGATCTGATTGATCACTTCCCTGTCGCATTCTCCCAGATGCTTCTGAAGCTGTTTCATTTCCTGTTCATCAAAGCCTTCGATCAGCGGCACTTTTGAGATCAGATAGAGATTGCTGCTGTTGAGGCCGGATCTTTCCCCGTCATTCATAACGAGCACATAGAGGCCATTCTCCAGGGCATAGCCCACGATCTTTTTTTCCTTGACCTCGATCTTGACCAGACGATTGTCCAGCAGATTCACATGACAGTCTTCGATGATATTGTTTTCCTTGATCCTGTTTTCAACGATGAAAGGAACAGTGAGAAGATATTTGTGGCGGTCACTTAGTCCGCTCATATCCAGGATCTCTTTTTCACTGAGGTAATAGTTTCCCTCAACGCTGATGTGATAGATATTTGATGCATCACTTATAAAGTAGATCGCCGCGATCACTGACAGCGACAGAAAAACAGCTACAGTGCACCAAAGGACTTTTGCCTTTTCATATGCTGTAGCTACTTTCTTGTTTTTACGCAGATTGAATAGGATATTCTTCTTTAAAAGTTTCTCTTTCTCGTCTAGCAATTGAACTTCTCTACTTCCATTACGAGCTTGATGCCGTATTTCTCCTTGACCCCGTCAATGATCTGATAGACCACGCCGAGATAGTCGTCAGCCGTGCCTCCGCCTTCATTGACGATGAAGTTTGAATGTTTCTCGGATACGCAGATGCCGTTGACCTTCTTGCCGCGATAGCCGATACCGTCGATCAGCTTCCAGGCAAAAGTTCCTTCAGGATTTCTGAAACATGAACCGGCACTTGCCATTTCCAGAGGCTGAGTCTCTTTTCTTCTTCTGAGCCTGTCAGCCATCAGATCGAGTATTTCCTGACTGTCTTTTCTGGTGAGATTTATTTTTGCGGCAACGATCGCCCAGCGCGGATGATCCTGCAGGATCGAATGGCGGTAGGAGAAATCCATCTCGTCATTGTTGAGCCAGATCAGTTCCCCGTCTTTGAGCACCAGGGTTTCCTTGACGATATCGGACATCGAACCTTTATAGGCACCGGCATTCATGTAGACAAGTCCGCCGATGCAGCCCGGGATGCCTGCCGCAAATTCCAGGGCACTGTAGCCCTGCTTGGCCAGGTTGTTTGCCAGAAGCGGTACCATAACACCGGCTTCAGCATATAGTTCATCATTGTTTATCTCATAGCTGTCCAGTTTCCTGAGACTGATGACGACACCGTCATATTCGCTTTCACCGCAGACCAGATTCGAGCCGTTGCCGATGATCTTGTAGCTGATCCTGTTGGTCTTCAGATAATTGACAATGATCACAAGGTCATCAATGCTGTGCGGTACTATAAAATGTCTGATGTGTCCGCCCATCTTCAGTGTTGTGAGATCTTTGAATGTTTTATCATCATGGTATTCGCCATGCTGTTTAAGAAATTGTGCGATCATAAATTCTCTATAGCCTCTATCATATCATCTAATACATCTGGATTAGAAAGTTTTCTTGCGTTTTCAGACAGCTCATTCAGCTTTGCATCATCATTGATCAATCCGCTGATCGTCCGATTGAGCAGTTCGCCGCTGAGATCCTTTTCTTCGATCATGATGGCAGCGTTCTTGTCAGTCAGCGCTTTTCCATTATAGTACTGATGATTGTTCGGGACAAATGGCGAAGGGATCAGGATCGCCGGCATGCCGATGGAACAGATCTCCGTCAGGGTCGTAGCTCCGGCTCTGCATACCAGCAGCGTAGAATTGGCCATGACATTTATGCCATCGATCCTCTCAAAGATCTTCAGATAATCGTTCGGCTGGATCTTTTTCATCACATCGTCGTAGTGAGATCTGCCTGTCGCAAAGACGACCTGATATGAACCGTCCAGCATTTTGAAATAGTCGATGAGTTTTTCATTGACGGTCGATGAACCCAGTGAACCCATGAAAATTACGACGGTCTTCTTATGCGGATCAAGTCCGAGTTCTTTCAGCACATTCTCGTTTCTCTTTATACCGAAAGCCTTGCTGGACTGCGGATTGCCAAGTATCTTTGTGTTGGGGTTGCTAAACTGCTCAAGGTTCTCTTCATAGGAACCGATGATCAGATCGACATCCCTATCCAGCAGCCTGTTAGCTCTGCCGACGAAGGAATTCTGCTCGTGGATGACAGTCTTCTTTTTCAGATGTCTGGCAGCTTTCATAACCGGCAGGGATATATAGTTGCCAAAGCCGATCGCCATATCAAAGTCCTTCAGCAATCCCAGGCAGGTAAAATAGGCTCTGACAATCGAAAACAGGCTCTTGATCTTCTGAAAAAGACCACCTCTGGTGGTATAGACATCCAATCCTGTATATGCAAAACCTCGTGAAGGGATAAGATCCTTCTCCATCCGGTCATTCGAACCGATGAAACTCACCTGGTGTCCTTTGGCCTGCAAAGCTTCCGCCAGAGTCAGCGCGGGATAAATATGTCCGCCCGTACCTCCGGCTACCATTACGATCTTCATACATAACATTCTATCATTATTGAAAATCACTGGCCACTATAAAAAAGATGCCTAAGCATCTTCATCTTCCATTATTCTTTCCTTGGGATCAAAGTGATCCGCAGCAAATTTCGTGATGAGCGGATCCGCTATCAGCAGCAGTGCGCAATAGATCGCAAACCTGCCCCAGAAATTCATGGTGATCATATCGACGATCTCTCCAAGCAGAAAGATCTCAATGATCGCCAGTATCAGATACACTGCCATGCATATCAGAAAGTATCTGAATATTCTCTTCTTCATCAGAACATTACCTTGTTATGCAGGACTCTGCCCAGGATCTGGATCTCATCCGGCCTATAGCGGCGGTCAGGGTACTTCTTGTTGGCCGCTTTCAGCGTGATGCCGTTCTTATCGACAGCTGCCTTTTTGACCGTAACTTCGTTGCCGTCGAGCAGAAATACACCTATCTCCTTATCTTCTATATAATCCTGTTTCTTGACAAAGACCATATCCCCGTCTCCGATCCTGAGATCGATCATCGAATCGCCTTTGACTTTAAGATAGAAATACTCGCCTGCTGCATATTCAATGTTGTTGATATACTCGTAACCCATGATATTCTCATCGGCATACATGTCGTATCCGGCCTTGACTTCCCCAAGGATCGGCACGGCCGTCTGTTCGCTGCGGATATTCATGTTGAGCAGATGATTCACATCGATATTGAATATCTCAGCCATCTTGTTGAGGGTCCTAACGCGCGGAAAGGCTGATCCGTCTTCCCATTTCTGAACGGTTGTGAATGATTTATATCCCAGCTTTTCGGCCAGTTCATCCTGCGACATGTTGTTCGCATAACGCAGAAAACGCAGATTGTCCTTGAATTCCATATTTTTTACCTCTTGATAATATAATGATATATTAAACTTGATTTTTGTTCAAGTTATCATTGAACTTGATTAATTTTCAAGTATAATGAAATTATGAAAAGAGTCATACTCCACTGTGATCTCAATTGCTTCTTTGCTTCTGTAGAAATGCTGTATTATCCGCAATTCCGCAATGTGCCGATGGCTATCGGCGGTGATCAGGAGCGCAGGCACGGCATCATTCTTGCCAAGAATGTCCTGGCCAAACAAAGAGGCATCAAGACGGCAGAATCGATCGTTGAGGCAAAAAAGAAATGTCCCGAGCTCGTCATACGTCAGGCCGATTATGATAGCTACATTTATTTTTCCAACAAGGTCAGGCAGATCTATTATCAGTATACCGACAAGGTTGAACCTTTCGGGATCGATGAGTGCTGGCTGGATATCAGTGCAAGCATCAGCTATTTCGGATCAGTCGATACGATCGTAAAGCAGCTGCTGTTCAGGATAAGGAACGAACTCGGGCTGACCATATCGATTGGTATCGCCGATAACCGCTAATATGCCAAGCTTGGATCCGATCTGGCAAAGGAAGACTCCTTCTGTTATGTAAACAGTCTTAAAGACATCGAATATATCAG
>CADCPE010000200.1 GCA_902803275.1 uncultured Erysipelotrichaceae bacterium | reverse complement strand
CCTTCCTCTACTGTGCCAGTTAGTGTTAATTTCTGATTACCACCATTAGCTAAGTAATCAGCTACCATTTCAGAGTAGATAGAACGTGCATTTGCTTCATCAGCAGCATATTTTGCCTTGTTTAACTGAGCAGTGAAGATTGGGATTGAGATAGCTACTAATACAGCGATGATAGCTACAACGATCAGCAGTTCAGCTAATGTGAAGCCTTTTTTGTTTAACTTTTTCATTTTTTAATTCCTTTCTTATAAAAAAATTCAGCAATTCAATAATAACTTGCTAAATAAAGTATATCCAAAATAAAAACGTTCTGCAATATTTTTTGATCAAAAATGATATCGCTTACAGAACGTTTATTTGACTGTTATTTTTTATGAAAATTACATCAGATTGTACATCGTGAACATCGGCAGATACAAAGCGATTACAATGAATCCGGCAAACAGTGCCAGGAAGATTAACATCGCCGGTTCCAGCTTGGAAATAGCCTGACCTACTGCATAATTGTACTCGTTATTGTAGTAGGTGGAAACGGTCTCGAGAGTAGCTTCCAGTTCACCGGTTTTTTCACCGACAGCCGTCATTTCTTTAAGGACCTGCGGGAAGTATTCACTTGCACGTATGACATTGCCTAATTCCTGACCGGTCTTGATCTTTTCTTCCATCGATTTGACCTCAGTGGCTATCGCATAGTTTGAAATGACCTTGCTGGTGACATTGAGCGCATCGCCTACCGTCAGGCCGGCTCTTAATAGTGTCGTCATCGTTGAGGCAAATTCCGTTGAGGCCTGAAGGATATTCAGATTGCCCAGTATCGGCAGTTTAAGCATCAGCTGAGCCCACTTCATTCTTCCGACATCCGAACGCTTGTAGAGGATGATCGCGACGATAAGAAGGATTATTATGCTCGTGATCAAAAGCCACCACTTCTGGAAGAAGTTGGACATGGAGATCAGCATCTTGGTTATTCCCGGAAGTTCACCGCCCAGTTCATCAAACATCGAAGTGAATGTCGGCATGACGAAAGCCATGACGACGATCAGTACGACTACCGCTACGCCCAGAACAAACAGCGGATAGCTCATGGCTGATCTTACTTTCTGTTCCAGGGTATAGCTTCTTTCATAGAAATCCGCCAAAGATGAGAAGGATTTGTCCAGTGTACCGGATATCTCACCGGCTCTTATCGTTTCAAGGAAGGTTACCGGAAGATCAGGATAGTTCTTTTCAAATGCCGTAGCGATCGGTGTGCCCTGTGATACATCTTCCGCTGAAAGTTCCAGCATCTTCTTGATCTTCTTGTCCTTGGTCTGGGCTGCGATCATTTTCAGACATTCGTCGATCGGCATGCCGCTTTCTAAAACGATACCGAACTGTGAACACATTACCGCCAATGCTTTGGCATCGAATTTCTTGCCAATCTCAAAATTGAGGATCCTGTTCATCGCAGTATCCTTGACTTCATCGATCTTGACAACGACCGGATACTGAGCTTTAATCCGATCGATCGCCTGATATTCATCGACGGCTTTGATTACTCCAGAGACTTTGGCTCCATCTTTGGAAATAGCTGAATATTTATAAGTGATCATATCTTCCTGCCTCCGGCATTAAATGATGTACTTCTTGCGATTCCGACATTCTGTTTGACATATTCCTGATTGTTGGCCGCTTCAATAGCCGTATCGGATTCGATGATACCGTTTCTGACCATGTTGATCAGACAGTTATCCATGGTGATTGAACCGATATTGGCCGAAGAAAGAAGCGAAGACTGCATTTGCGCAGTGTTGCCTTCCCTGATCTGGTTTCTGATGGCCGGCGTGACGATCATGCATTCACATGCTGCCGCACGACCCTTGCCGCCTTTTCTGACCAGCAACTGTTGAGAAAGGACGGCCTTTAAAGTAGAAGCCAGCTGATTCCTGATCTGACCGTGTTTTTCCGCTGGGAAAGTTCCGACGATCCTGTCGACTGAATCAACGGCGGAATTGGTATGCAGAGTCGCAAAGACCAGGTGGCCTGTTTCGGCAGCCGTCAAAGCTGTGGAAATAGTCGCGTCATCTCTCATTTCACCGATCAGGATGACATCCGGGTCTTCTCTTAAGATAGCTCTTAAACCCATTGCGTATGATTCGGTATCCTTGCCGACTTCTCTTTGTGAGATCAGGCATTTATCGTCTTTGTAAATATATTCGATCGGATCTTCCAAAGTAATGATATGTTCTCTTCTGGTATGATTTATCTCATTTAAGATCGAAGCCATAGTTGTTGATTTACCTGAACCGGTCTCACCTGTTACCAGGATGATACCCTTCTGATATTTCGGGAATTCCGCTACAGCCGGTGGCAGTCCTAAAGTGTTCAGTTCAGGAATGTGATCATGCAGAATACGCAAAGCTCCGGAGATCGAACCTTTGGTCCTGTAGAGATTTATACGCACACGTGATCCGGCTATCGTTTCGGCCAGATCCAGTTCTCCGGTCTCTTTTATTTCGTCAAAGTGTTCCTGAGCCAGCCTTTTTCCAAGATTTTCACAGTCATCAAAAGAAAGCACTTCATCATCAAGGCTTTGAACTTCTCCGTCAATACGATACTTTACCGGAGAGCCACAAGAAAAGTGAATATCACTCGCCTTGTTTTCTTCACCCGTTTTTACGATCTCTTCAATTGTTTTCATAAATTTCCCTCTATACTATATTTTAATCAAAAAACAGTAAATATTAATACATCTATGCCAATAAAAATCGCTTTTTCTTTATCATCTTTCAGGAATTGACTAGTTCATAATAAAACCACCTTTTCTTGAAAACAGGTGGTTTCAATGATTATTCTGATTATTCGATCGTCGCGACTTCCGAGAGCACTTCTTCAACGGTCGTGACACCGTCCATGATCAGCTGTCTTGCATTGACGATCATCGGTGTGAAGTCAGAAGCATAGATCATCTTGCGCAGTTCACTTGAAGGAACTCCGGAGTTGATCGCATCGCGAAGTGCTGAATTAAGGGTCAGTATTTCAAAGACACCTGTACGTCCCCGATATCCTGAATCAAAACATTTGTGGCAACCCATTCCCTTATAGAAATGGAAACTGTTCACATCCTTGATGCCGACCAGATCGGCAGTAAACGGATCGGCTTGTACTTCCTGACGGCAATCCGGACAGATCTTTCTGACCAGACGCTGTGAGATGACGCCTCTTATTGATCCGGAGATGAGGAACGGTTCAACACCCATGTCTTTCAGTCTATCGACGGCACTGATCGCATCTTCGGTATGGATCGTTGACAGGACAAGGT
>CADCPE010000199.1 GCA_902803275.1 uncultured Erysipelotrichaceae bacterium | reverse complement strand
GACTTGATAATTTCTTTGCGGGATTTAACAGAACGGTCGAACTCTATGAAGAAGATCTCAAAAAACTCAAAGAGCGCAAGAAGGGTCTTGAGGAAGAAGTCCTTAAAAAGGATGATACATTCGAAAAAGTCAATGAACTGAAGATAAATCTTAATAACATTAATGAAAGGCTGGGTTTAACAGATGAATAACACACTATTAACAAACATTCCATCCATGTCGATCGGCAAGGCTGCCGAGGTTTTGAGCAACGCCTTTATCTCGATCATCAATAAAGGTCTTCCGGTCACGACCGTTCCTTCGATAATGTTGTGGGGTGCACCGGGCGTCGGCAAATCCCAGGGCGTCAGACAGGTGGCTGAAAAGATCGAAAAAGAGACAAAGAAGAAAGTTAACGTCACCGATGTCAGACTGCTTCTTTTCAATCCGATCGACTTACGAGGCATACCAACGGCAAACGAGGACAAAACGCTGGCTGTCTGGTTAAGACCGCAGATCTTCAATATGGATCCAAGTGATGATGTGATCAACATCCTTTTCCTAGACGAGATAAGCGCAGCACCTCAATCCGTACAGGCGGCAGCCTATCAGATCACACTGGACAGGACAATAGGCGAGCATAAGCTTCCCGACAACTGCATCGTCATCGCCGCAGGTAACAGAGTAACGGACAAGTCCGTTGCCTACAAGATGCCTAAGGCTCTGGCCAATAGACTGCTTCATTTTGCCATACAGCCAAACTTTGACTCATGGCGAGCGTGGGCAGTGGAAAGAGGCATCAGCGACAAGATCATCGGCTTCATCTGCTTCAAGCGCAGCAAGCTCATGGACTTTGATCCGACAACAGATGATCTGGCTTTTGCGACACCGCGTTCCTGGGAGCTTGTCAGCAACATCCTCAACAACATCGATGACAAGGAAGATAACCT
Organism: uncultured Erysipelotrichaceae bacterium; assembly: GCA_902803275.1. Classification (GTDB taxonomy): domain Bacteria; phylum Bacillota_I; class Bacilli_A; order Erysipelotrichales; family Erysipelotrichaceae; genus Colivicinus. The sequence goes on along the minus strand of CADCPE010000199.1, from coordinate 2,525 downwards.
CATCGATCTGATCGGCGGTATCGTCGGCATCGGTACGGCTGTAGAATTAAGAACGTGGTTCAGAGTCTATCAGAACCTTCCGGATATCGAAGCGATCTTCAAGGGCACCTGCAAGAACGTACCGAAGAGCACCGATTCCCTCTATGCCCTGAGCTCCTCAATGGTCGCCTACGTCAGAGAGCACAAGGATGACATGAAGGCCATCATCAATTCGATCAACTATTGCCAGAAAATGCCGGTGGAGTATTCCGTGCTTACATTAAAGGATTATCTGTACATCGATGATGATCTCAAGATCAGACTTCTCAAGACTCCCGAATATGCCAGATGGCTCAACGAAAAAGGAGCGATAATAAATGCCATTGCCTAAGGATGAAGAAAGAAAGTATGTAAGAAGGCTTCTTGAATCAAGACTCAGAATCCTGTGCAATCAGGGCTTTTACGGCTCGCTTTTGATGCACATGAACTTTGCCCTGGATGAAGACATAAGAAACGTCGCAGCGGATCGAAGAAAGATCTATTTCAATCCCGAGTTTCTTGATGAGATAAACAACAGGGAGCTTGATTTCATCATGATCCATCAGGTCCTTCATCTGTCTTTACGTCATGCCTCAAGAAGCAGATCCTTTGAAAACAGGGCCGTCTTTGATGAGGCGGCCGACATCATCGTCAATTCCAACATCCTCAAATCCTTCAACATGTCAAAGGAATCCATTACTTTAAGCGGCGAAGTCCAGGGCCACCAGGCACCTGATGAAACGGAAGGATACGAGTTTTCCGTTGAGGAGCTTTACTCCATCCTCATCGAAGACAGGATCCGCAAAAGAGGCCTAGGCATCTGCTTTGAGACGAACGAAAACGGCAATGTCAGTGAGATAGACTATGATGGAAGTCTTAAAGGAAAAGGAAATGGAAACGGAACAAAAAGCAGCGGACCAGGCAGGGGCTTTGACGATCACAGCAGATGGGGAAGCGAGTCCGATGAAGGCATAAACGATCAGGACTGGGAGAAATACACTCTCGATGCCTGTGAGATGATGTACATTCGCGATCCTTCCAATTCAAGAGGCCTGATACCTGGGTATGCGGCAAGAGCCTATATGGACCTCAAGGAAGCCAGAACAGACTGGCGTACGCTTCTCAACAACTTCATTCAGGAAGAAGTTAACGACTATTCCTTTTCTCCGCCGGATCGAAGGTTCTCCGACAGCCCATTTTTCCTGCCGGATTTCAGTGATACGGATGAAGTGGTAAAAGATGTCCTGTTCATGATCGACACCTCGGGATCGATGTCCGATGACGAGATAACGGCAGCGTACTCTGAAGTGGCGGGAGCTATAGATCAGTTCGGTGGCAAACTGCAGGGCTGGCTGGGCTTTTTTGATGCAGCCATCGTGGAACCGAAACAATTCAGCAGTGAAGACGAACTTAAGATCATCAAACCGTACGGCGGAGGCGGAACGGACTTCGGGATCGTGTTTTCCTATATAAGAGATCAGATGCAGGACAAGAATGTCACAAGCATCGTGATACTGACCGACGGCTATGCGCCTTGGCCAAACGAGGAAGCTTCGATGGGCATACCGACCATCTGGCTTATAAACAACGAGGAAATGACTCCTCCATGGGGGAAGGTGGCAAGACTCATAGAAGACAATAAAAGAAAGGCTTTGAAGCAGCGGTGATCTGATATGGCCAGGATCGTAAGGAAATCACTCAGGGACTGTTATAAGGAATATAAGAAAACCCCTCAGTCGATCAAAGAGATAAACATCAATCTGAGACAGCAGCTGATCAGCACCCAGAAACTGCTGCTGAGACTTGATGTAGCAATAGATAGCATAGCCAAAGAGATAGACAGCTCTGTTAATGAAAACAGACTGACGAAACAGGAACTGTTTGATCAGCTCGATGAAATGTATGATGCTGTATCAAAGTGCAAGCGGCAGTTAAAAACAATGTCTGCCTATGTGAAGGCTCTTGAAAGCGTTAAAGAAGATCTGTACGAAGAAGTATACAAATATATTGATGACAAACAATAAAAGAGCAATCGCTCAGGGCTGATTGCTCTTGCTTCTCAGATATCTCATATACACATCAGGAATCATTTCCCTGTCTTCTACCGGATCATAGTCAAGATAGGAAAACCGGGCAAGCAGCAGAAGTTCACGGTCTCTCTTATAGGTCTTCTCTGAAGCGCCGGGATTGAGCTTTTCATATCTTTCTCTGAATTCGTTCCCTTTATGATGAGGCGGAAATGCTCTCATCCAGTATTCATAGCAAAGTAGCCTTGCCAGTCTTCTTTTTGCAGGTCTTTTAGGAATCCTGAAGCGGTGATAGGCGTTCTGCTGAAACGCTTTGCGAGGATTGAAGACGGGCAGTTTTTTACCGACCTGCGGAACATAGACATACCCGTCGGGTTTGCGCTGAACAAGCTTCTCACCCGGAGCCGCAAAATAATGGAATATCTCGCCGGTTTCAATTATCTTCTTTTTCAGCTTTACCTTAGGTATGGCACCGACCTG
>CADCPE010000198.1 GCA_902803275.1 uncultured Erysipelotrichaceae bacterium | reverse complement strand
TTCTGGTTGCCGGTATCAATGATGTTGGGACCGAATTCCTCCTGTCTTTCTTCGATCTGTTCACCGTTCAGACCGTCGTTGTTTACCTCGAATTTCGCATAGAGCTCTTCCAAAGGCATCGCAGAAAAAGCGGTCAGCTGCTGATCGATGTTGCTGTTATAATTCCGTTTTTTATTATTGCGCATACAAAAAGCCTCCTGTAACGGCGGCTTCGATGTCTTTGCTGATTAATATCCGAAATTAAAAAGCGTTCAGCATGAGCCGCCTCATAAAGTTTATCGATAAAGGAACTTCAGAAACTTCCATACTTTACACCTTTCTTCAACTTTATATTATCACAAACTCTTATTTTCTTTTCACACAAAAAATACACAATTTTTCATTTATTTTTCACGATTGTTTTTTACTATATAAGTGTAATAAGTTTTTTCATCAAATCCTTTCTATTAGTAGTATATAAACTCAGGGCTTCAACGAAGCCCTTTGTTTATTTATAATTTAGTTGATGAAATATATTGGACTCGATCTGGGCAGCGTGACCTGCGGTGTAGCAAAATCAGATACCGGACGCTTTGCTCAGCCTGTAAAGACGATCAGGTTTAAACCTGATGACTATGATGAAGCGATCGACAGGATTCTCGAGCTTTTTGAGAAAGAGAAGCCGGATCTTGTAGTCATGGGCTATCCGCTTCTGGAAAATGATGATGAAGGTCCGCGAGCCGCCTTGTCCAGAGAGGTCGCCGAGATCCTTGAACAGGAATCAGGAATAAAAGTCGTGCTCCAGGATGAACGGAACACCACCAAGGATTCTGAGGAATTTCTGATCATGGCCAACGTCTCCCGTAAAAAAAGGAAAAAAGTCATCGACCAGCAGGCGGCTGTCAGGATCCTGGATTACTATCTCGATAAGGTCAAAGAAAAACATACCGTGTAGGTATGTTTTTGTGTACCAGTTATGCTTCGGTATATTCCTGCGGATCCTCGTAACCGGCTTTGATCGCCTTGTACAATTCAGCATCCGTGGCCTTCAGGTATGGTCCGACATATAAGACCTGTCCGATGCCCAGAGTTACAAGAGCGAACAGACCCCAGAAGAAGAAGGAAAGATCCAGTAAGAAGGCTTCCTTCTTGTGACCCATCATCATTTCTTCTGATTTCTTTAATGCATCTTTTGGGCTGATGTCAGGATCTTCAGCAAGGATGTAAGGTACCAGTGAGTATGCGTAGGATTTGATAACACCAGGAACGATCAGCAACAGTGCCCATAAAAAGATGTACAGGTCTTTCAGGAACATGGCTTTGACATTTCTCAGGTAGTTAGGCTCAAAACCGTTTTTGATCTCATCAAGGCTGGCATTTGGATCATCAGAATTCTTCAAGAAGAATGAACGGCAGCCCATCTCCAGAGGGTTGGTCAGGAATATGTCGACCAGTGATGAAGCGATTATGATGATCAGGATGATCGTGAAGATGACGCCCAGGACGATCGCAACAACTTCAGGGTTTGCCTTTGCGGCTTCCGTTAATTCGGTAACGCTTTCCGTATTGGTTGCTTCAGTTGCGTTGGTCGTTGTGGTTTTGTATGAAGTACCAACTGTAGCACCCGTAATAAGTGTAAGGATGAAAGCTACCAAAACACATTTCCAGTAGTTTGCCATGAAAGCGGCTTTGCCTTTTGCTTTCAGTTCTTTTCTATCAATCATGTTTTATTTCCTCCTATTGATATCAGTTTTTTATTATAATTCATTTTCCGTAAAAGATAAATTAACGTTGCAGACGGATGTCTGTTGTACCGGTTTTCTGCATGTATCGTTTATCTATTCAAAACTTATGTTTTCCAGGTGTCTTCTTATCCTGTCCGTTTCTATCGAGAGATCACTCGCCATATCTTCGATCTGATGTGAGAGCCCCGTTTCATCACTGCCGAAGTTGGACAGATAATCCATGAAGGATTCGGTCTGTGAGAAATCAGTGGATGCCGTAAATCTGGCGAACTCTTTTGTGCACTCGCTTAGCTCCTTCATGTCTTTCGGTCTGGATACCGCTCTTTCTTCAAAAGCCGCTGCCGCTTTTATCAGCTGAGTCGTTTCATAGAAGAGATCGCGATATTCCAGAAATTCGCTCTGATCCGTTTTCTTCCTTAGCTCTTCGCATTTCCTGCTGTATGGATGAGGGTATTTCTGATTGATGATCCTGACATTGTCTCTGGCCTTTTTCGCAAACAGTTCAGCCATCTTCCGGTAATTGTCTCTGTATCCTTCTACGCTTTCGTCCCACACCTGTCTGTTCATATCGGCGGCAAAGAAAGATCCGTGAATGTAGCTGCTGAAGTATTCCCGCGGATGGATGTGTTCAAAAAGAAGCGGATCATTTATTGTTTCGGCTATGCCTTCAAAATCCTTCAGCATCTCCAGCTGATATAAAAGCTGTCTGGAACCATGAACCTCTTTCCACTGGTTTCTGATCTGTGGACCATGTCTGATAAAGTTGTCCTTATAAACATAGACCAGCGCTTTTCTGCACCCTTCCACAAGCTCAGGATACTTCCCTGTGATCGCCTGAGAAAAGCTTCTTATATGAATGCCATCTCTGCCGTTGCTGTGATTCATGTAAGGCTTGATCCTTCTTTTTAATATCCTGATCCTGGATGCGACTTCCTCATTCCTGAAACCGCAGAACTTCAGAGCTCTGAGCAGTTCATCTTCACTTAAGCCGTCTCTGGCCAAAGCTGTCAGAGTGGCCATTTCCTTAAAGAGCTCTCTGTCGCTTGGATATTCTTTTTCGATACTGCCTAGCGTTTCATGGAAAGCACTGATCACATCTTCGCCAAAGGAAGCGATCTTGGCTTCAAGCGTATCGAAATCTCCATAGTTTTTAAGTTCATTCAGAATAATGCGCAGATACAGCGGTGATCGTGATCCTTCACAGGATATGATCATCTGCTTCTGCTGCTGATCAAGTTTCTTGAGCGTTCTTAACAGATACCGGTCGATAAGCAGATCCTTTTTCTCTTCATCGTCAAAGCCCTGGAGTTCAAAAGGTTCATAATCGAAAGCGAAAGCATCAGCCGATCCACGATCATCGGCAGAAATGATCAGATCGAATCCCTCCGGCATCTTTCTATCAGCATACTTCTTTTCATTCAGGTCGCTTAAACGGTCGATGCCATCAAGGATCAAAACATCATATCCTTTTTCCTTCAGCTTAGAGAAGAACTCCTCATTCAGTTGCCTGTATCCTCCCGTACCCTCTTCGATGTTGGCATCAAAAAGAGTGGCCTCATGTCCCAGAGACAGATAAAGATCGTTTTCATCTGAGCTCTTGTCGGTAACTGCGCATGATCTGTAGAGTATCTTTCGGCCTTTCTCTTTCAGTTCCATCGCGAATCTGGCTAACAGCGCCGATTTTCCATAACCCTCTTTTGCATGGATATAAAGAGCCTTGTCACTTCCCAGATGTTCACTAAGAGCCTTCAGTTCCATCTTGCGATCAACGAAATCAAAAGCCGAAGTCTGACAGTACAGTTCCTGTTCTGCTGCATCTTCGCTGTATCTGTCACTTATGACTGTTTCAGTGTTTTCCGGGAATTCCGCACTTATCCTTTTCTGCAGCTGTTCAATTATCGTTTCCTTCAAAGGCCTGCCGTCATATCTGAAATCAACGAGCCTGCCCTTGCAGACTTCTCCCTGATCGCTCAACTCTTCTGTGATGGCTTTGCTGTCCCAGCGGCATTCATACAGATAAGTGCTCTGATCGCGGGAGATCCTCTCCTTGAATTCCCGAAGCTTTTCATCCTGGTTCTTTTCATCATCTGCACCGGCATTGGTATAGACCTTCTTTTGTTCATCACTCAGAAGCGAAATATCGGATACGCCTAAAAAAGGATCCTTCCTGAAGAAAAACAGCGCATATTTCTTCTGATCCTGTTTGCTGTAGGTATCGCTGACATAATACATCGGTGCCAGTGCCGCATGTTCGATCTCCATCTCCGTTATCGAATAGGTGCCGATCTTCTCTTTCAGCCCTTTGTATTTTTCAAAGGTGCTTTCATCGATCAAAGAATCAAGATCCGGTACCCAGCCTCTTCTTTGTCCCAGAAAACAGAGGAAAAACGGCCGGCACTCATCGATGCAGTCAAGACAGGCTTTGATCGTATTTCCTGATTCGGAATCTTCTTTAGTGACACCCCATCTTAAGTCGATATCAGACAGCCTGATCCTTCTTTTTTCGCACCACTCGCCTAGCTGCGGAAAGACTTCGCTGATCAGATAATCCCGTTCCGCATGCATATCATTAAATGTTGAACTGATGAATATTTTTACTTCATTCCATTTCATATCCGTTTACTCTTGTTTCTGATTAAATTATAGAATATTAAATGAATCGACAGTTTACGATCATTTTCCGTTTCAAATGTATAATCAAAGATGATGAAGAGATATCTTGTTGTAATCATCCTTTTATCAACTGTTCTGTTTCTTTTCGGCTGCAAAGAGAAAGTGCTGCCAGAAGATCCTGTCGAACTTAAGAATGATGATCTGCTGGTCCTGGGTGATGAGCGTTTTGATGAATACCTTCCTTTACTCAAGGATAAAAGAGTTGCCCTATTCTCCAATCAGACCGGCATTCTCGGCGATAGGATCTATGATCTCAACGGCAACGAAATAGATAAAAACACGATAAACGATCTTGTCCC
>CADCPE010000197.1 GCA_902803275.1 uncultured Erysipelotrichaceae bacterium | reverse complement strand
GGTGATTGATATTCACAGTCACATCCTTCCCGGTATCGATGATGGTTCACAGAACATTGAAGAATCACTGAATATCGCAAGAATTGCCGCGGATAATTACATAACCGATATTATCTGCACTCCACATTATAAACAGTATGTTGACAGTGCCGATCCGGAATTTGTTAAAAAACTTGTAAAAGAATTACAGGAAAAACTTGCTGAAAACAGTATCGATATCAGACTGTATCCCGGAAATGAGATCATGCATTATGTGGAAATGGGAGATAAGAATGAATTTCTTAGTATGAATGATTCAGATTATCTGTTGATAGAATTCGATCCCCATGTTACATTTAATAAGCTATTAAACGAATCAATAAATTTAACAAGGATCGGGCATAAAGTGATACTGTCTCATGCTGAAAGATATTTCTGCCTGTTGGAAGATATGGACAATATCGGCAGACTGATCGATAATGGAATCCTGATCCAGGTAAACAGTAATTCTGTAATAAGAAAAGAAAACAGACAGATATTCAGATTTGTGGATAGACTGCTTAAAAACAAATATGTCGATTTTGTTGCAACAGATGCACATGATACGGATTATCGAAAACCAAATATGAAAGCATGCGCCGAATATCTGTATCAGAACTTTGAAAAGGAATATGTTGACGAGATCTTATATTTAAATGCTGAAAGATTATTGGTGAAGCAAAATGGAAGATAACAGACAGAATTATATAGAAAACGAAGAAGATGAGATCGATCTGGTTGAAGCGTTTTTTGAACTGCTCAGTCATTGGAAGTCTATCGCTTTAGTAACGGTTGTTGCAGGTCTTTTGACCTTTGGCTGTTTTGAATTCCTGGCAACACCGATGTACAGATCAACTGTCCAATTATACATATTGGATTCAACCAGTATTATTTCCTCATTAACCGATATTCAGATCGGTAATAACCTGGCTACTGACTATATGGAAGTTATTCAAAGCAGACCCGTCGTTGACAGAGTGATCAGTAATCTTAAATTGGAAACAAATTATAAAGCTTTACAGAACAGATTATCTGTTGCCAACAAGAGCAATACACATATTATTTCAATATCCGTTATTGATGAAGATCCAAACAACGCAAAAAAGATCGTAGATGAGTTTGCTAATGTTTCCAAGACTTTTATATCAGATAAAATGGGACAGAAAGAGCCGTCTATCTTGCATTATGGTTATGTAGATAAAAACAAAGTATCACCGACCGTTGCAAAGAATACGATTATCGGGGCTTTGGCAGGATTCGTTCTTTCAAGTGGTGTCGTTATTGCTTCCTGGCTGTTGAATGACACTATCAGATTTGAAGAAGATGTTGAAAGAAAATTAGGTCTGGCCGTCTTGGGCTCGGTTCCATATGAAGAAAGCGAAGATGATACTTTGACAAAAACTGCTGAAAAGAAAAAGCATGATAACAAAAAGAAAGCAGGTAGAGATCAGTGAAGAAGGTATATTTCAATAAGCTATCTGAACAGTCAAATTTATTAAAAGAATCTTTAAGATCTATTCGTACAAATCTTCAGTTTTCAGGGGATGATGTTAAAGTTATCCTGTTTACATCTGTTGCTCCAGATGAAGGCAAATCACAATTATCATTCGATATCGCAAGATCGCTTGTGGAAAACGGCAAAAAAGTATTGTTTATAGATACTGATATCAGAAAATCAGTTCATGTTTCCAGGTTGGGCGTTAAAACCAAAGATGGTTCTCCGATTCTGGGCCTGTCGCATTACCTTTCCGGACAAAGTGAGATCAATTCCGTCAAATATGCTACACATATCCCTGGTCTTTCTGTCATTTTTTCAGGCCCAGTTGTTCCAAACGCCACAGAGTTACTGGACTCAAACAAATACCGTACATTGATCAAGACGGTCAGAAAACAATTTGATTATGTGATCGTTGATTCTCCACCGATTTCGGTTGCGGTCGATGCTTCACTTATTGCCGACAGCTGTGATGGCGTTGTTTTGATTATTGTTCCGGAAGAAAACAGTGTAAACTTTATCAGAAGAACGATCAACCAGCTGAAGGTTTCCGGCACAAAGATACTCGGCGTCGTATTGAATAAAGTTCAAATGAAAAAGAATTCCTATTATGGAAAGTACTATGGTTCTTATTACGGAAAGTACTATGGTTCCTATTATGGAAAGTACTATGGAAAAGAAAACGAAAAGGAATAGTCTATTTAAGTTTCTTTGTCTGGTTCTGATCTTGTTTTCGCTGATCGGATGCAGCCAGAAAGCTGGCGAAGAAGAGCCGAACGATGAACTCACAGCCGATCCTACAAGTGAATCGGAACCGATCAGATATCTGATTCCTGAAGATAAGAGAGAAGAATATCGCAGTTTATGGAATGAAAAACATAATATTAATTCCGATTATATTGGTCAGGTTTTCTTTGAATCGGGCTTAATAAATGAACCGGTCGTTTTTTATCCGAATAATGAACGTTATTTACATTTAGATTTCTATACAAAGGAATACAATCTGTATGGAACGGTATTTGAGGATTTCAATACCAGATATGATTCACAGAATACCGTTATCTATGGACATGTCGTTAATGAGATATATGATCCTGAAGGCGTGATCCGTTTTACGCCTTTAAAGAATTTGGTCGATCAGGAAAATTATGAAGATAATAAGACAGTATATTTGCTGCTGGAAAACGAATTAAGAGAATATGTGATCGCAGCGGTCTTCCATGTTGAACTGTATGAAGAAAACGGCTTGCAGTATCCTGAACCTAATTTGGTTTACTATTATGCCGATTACGATAAAGCCTATTTTCAGAAATATATGTACGAAATCAAGAACGTGCAATTCTATGATACAGGCGTTGAATGCAATTATGAAGATAAGTTTTTAACTTTACAGACTTGCGTAATCAGAACTCCGGAAAAAAGGGAGATCGTTTTGTGTAAATTGATTAACACTTTCTATTATGAATAAAAAAATAGTAAGAAATTTCCTGTTGTGGGTCGTTGTCATTTTTATTGCCGTTTATCTTTGCGCCTATCTGGCTATTCAAAAAGCCCATTTCGCCAAGTATGATCAAAATGATCACACTGATGAAATCACCCAGAATGATGGCTATCTGAATATCAGCTTTGAAGGCAAAGAATACAAATATAATCAAAGCATCACGACCTTAACATTTATGGGAGTTGATGGCGATCAGGGCGATCCATTATCAGGCCAATCTGATTTCATGAGTCTGGTCGTTTTTAACCGTGATGAAAAAAAGATTTCGCAATTGTCGATTCCGCGTGATACAATGGCTCTGGTGTATGAGTGTGATAGCGAGGGAGATGTTGTAAAAGCGTTTACTTCGCAGATTGCAGTAGCATACCCTTTTGGTGGCAGTTTGCCTTCAGCCCGAGCAAGGAATGCTTTAAGAAGCATTTCCGCATTACTCAATGGCATCCTGCTGGACCACTATGTAGTTTTGCCTTTGGATATCCTGCCGGATCTGGTAGATGTTTTCGGTGAAACAGAGATCGTTCTTGAAGATGATTCCTTATCACATGTTGATGAGAAGTATGTCGCAGGATATACGTATCATATTGATAAAGAAAGCATTGAGACATTTCTTAGGTCGCGCGATATTAATGAAGAGTATTCTGCTACCGCAAGATTGAATCGTCAGCAGCTATATCTTGATTTCATTTTGAATTCTTTAAATAAATCAAGTGATGGTGATTTGGATCTGTCTTTAAGTAGATTGGTAGGATTGCTGGAGAAATGTTCTTCTAATCTTACCAGAGGTTCGATTGAAAATTATCTGAATTATTTTAAAGAATATAAAGAAAACGGAATAGACGGATACAGGATTCCGGGCAATGTGCAGAAGCCTGAGAAGTTCGATGAATTCATTATTGATAGATCGGCTTTTGATGAGATTATCGTAGATCTTTTCTACAAAGAAGGAGAATAGGTATGAAAAAACTATTAGTGATTTTGATGGGAGTACTATTAGTCTTGGCTTGTTTAGAAACGATATCAGCTGATGATAGTCCAACAGCAGGTACTGTTGATACTTATGAATCAGCATACGTCGAAGCCGCAAAGTCATACCAGGTTCTAAGCAGAGGCAAAAGAGTTAGACTTACTATTCTTGGATATGAAGCATATGATTCAACAAAGATGACATTGCCTTATAACACTCATGTTTCCGAATATTTCGATATTGCTGTAGTAAACGGCGATGATCTGCCTACTCATGAGGGCGTTACATTAGCTTTCAATATGGGCAATCTGCTTACTGGTGCTACGGGTGCAGGCTTAGTACACATCACAAACGAAAATACCGGTACATATGAATTGGTTCCCGGTACTATCAGTGGTTCGACATTGACTGTAACATTGTCTTCAACTTCACCATGTGCTTTCTATATCACTTTTGGCAAATATGCTCCGGTAGTTAATACCGGTATTGAATAATACCTGAATCAGCTTTTCAGCTGAAATTGCCAAAACAAAAGGGCAGTTTGAAAAATGCGGGTTTAGCTTAAATTAACGAAGAATAACCAGTTTGAAGCTCCCATATCGGGAGCTTTTAAAACTACTGTTTTTGTACGAAACATATGAAGATAGTATCATAGTAATTAAGTGAGGGTGTTATGAACAAAAAACTGGAAAAATCACAGAAACTGTTAAAGTTCTTCAGTATCATTCAATTGCTCAGTGCGCTGGCATTTGCATTGCTTCTGGTCCTGCTTTTGATAGCAGCAAAAGACGATGCGGTATATGAGGCCATAAAGAAAAACCAGACCGAGATGTTTTTATCAGTAGCCAAGCTGCTGATAAACATGGCTCTGCTGTTTGTCAGCTACTATATTCTGAATAGGACTTCAAAGGATCCCAGCCAGCATAATTCGGCCTTGCTCATTACCCTTGTGGTGATAGCTTTTGAGATCTTCAACTTCATCACCAGTTTAGGTGTAGGAGTACCAAGGAACCTGGTATCGATGGTCGTTTCGGTGATCGTGAACATAATCATAATGCTGATAATAGAAAATGTAAAACTGGAATACGAAAGAATGGAAAGAGAAAAAAGAGTCGGATCATTGTGATCCGGCTCTTTCAATCTATATGGTATTCGATCTGTTCGGTCAAAAACTGACGCTGATATACATCGGTCAGAACACCATTGAAAACAATATCGCAGTTCTTCAATTCCCTGGCTGATACAGTGAGGTAGTCAGGGTTGGCAATAAGCAATGTGCCTCCGTATGTCTCTTTCTTCAGGAATTTTCCCTGCATATCATAATAATCAAAATAGAAATCAAGACGGTCTCCGGACTGGAACTGCTTGAGACCTTTGGACATGAAGGCCTTGAATTCATCGGCATAGGTATAG
>CADCPE010000196.1 GCA_902803275.1 uncultured Erysipelotrichaceae bacterium | reverse complement strand
TTTCCGGAAGAAAGATGCCTTTTTCAAAATAGCCCTGGTCAAGAAGTCCGTTCAGGAATAAAGGTTCATCATTCAGATAGAGCCTGTTGTTTACCGTCTTTATTTCCCTAAGGGCAAAGTATGATTCGATCTCATCGTCGGCCGTTTTGATCTTCAGTGTATATAGATACGGATCATCAGGTGACCATAGATGAGGATCATGAATTTCTATGGAAATATCTTTCTGTTCAGAATAAAGAACATTGCCGTCATATTCGATTTCAAAACTGTCACTTTCTGATCCGATGTGTATACTGACTGTATTTTTTGTGGTGGTGATCATCAGATCATCAATGCCTTTTCTGCCATAGCTTTCCAGCCACACCGGCTGCCAGATCCCGGAGACCGGTGTATACCACATGCCTGAAGGTTTCTTTGACTGTTTGCCGTAAGGATAGAAATAATCAAGTCTGTCTGTGGCACTTACTCTTAAAACATTGTGTTCTTTGATCATATCAGAGATATCGCAGCAAAAAGGCAGATATCCTCCTTCATGATGAAGCAGGAAACTCTCATTGAGATAGACATCACATGTCTGGTCTACAGCGCCAAAATGAAGGATGAGCTTGTTGCCTTTTGAATGGAATCCTTCAGGCAGAACAAATTCCTTTACATATTCCATCATGCCTGTATCGCCTTTATAACCTGAAAGTTCAGATTCCGGAGGGAAAGGGATCTCGATATCCTGATCGTTCAGTTTCCATTTTCCGCAAAGTGAATAAAAAGAATCTCTTTTGAGTAAAGGTCTTGGATAATATTCTTCATAACTGTTCATAATTATATTGTAGTTGAGAAAACTCAATAAACTAAGACAAACATCATCCAGCAGCCAAAAATACATAATAATCTTCTGATTTATGCTTGTTTGCAAGAATAATTTGAAAGCATAATATAAGTGAGGTCTTATATAAAGAAGCCCTCTTGCATTATTGATTTGTTTTATCCTGAAGGCAGGATCTGTAATTTCTGCTTTCAGTTGAGATCGCAATGATGCATGATCCGGTTTACTGCCATATATCATAGAGGAAACAAATAATGGAGATAGAACATCTGTTTGACAAGGAATGCTGGGTTATTGATTTTCTTCCGTATCGGGTGAAAGAAAACAGTGAGGGAAGATTTTTTGATATTGAAGAGTATTATCTGAAAGACGATGGATTATTCAATAAATTCGTAAACATCATCCTGAAACTCAACTGTTACTATGATATCTGTATTGATGACAGGATCAATCCGGATATAGATAAAATAAAGAAGATGAAATATGCGAATATACTGATCGTAAACAGGGAGTGTCTGATCACTCTTGATAAAACAGATTCCCATCTGTCCATCTATAATCCTGATGATGAGATGCTGGATCTGTTGAATAAGCTATCAGGCTCAGAAGGCCTGTATCTGTGGAGGGGCATATGAAGAATAAAGGATTGCTTATGGAAGCGCTGATCAAATATCTGGCAGGAGTGATACTGGTGGGAGCGCTGCTGTTTCTGCCTGCCGGAACACTCAAATGGAGAAACGGCTGGATCTTCATGGCCATACTTTTCATTCCGATGTTTTTTGCAGGAGTGATCATGTATCTCAAGGCGCCTGATCTATTAAGAAGCAGACTTGACAGCAAAGAAAAGGAAGACGAACAGAAGGACGTCATCAGACTTAGCGGCAACATGTTTATTGCGGCCTTTGTCATTGCCGGACTCAATTACCGTTTTAACTGGATCAGTTTTCCAAATGTCATAGTTTATTTCGGCATCATCATCTTCCTAGGCAGTTATATGATGTTTGGGGAAGTCTTGAGAGAAAACCAGTATCTTTCAAGGACCATAAAGGTTGAAGAAGGCCAGAAGGTGGTAGATACAGGACTCTACGGAATCGTCAGACACCCGATGTATTCGGCTTCGACAATCCTGTTTCTGTCCATGCCTCTGGTGCTCAATTCTCCCATCTCGTTTTTGATCATGCTGTCATACATACCACTGATCACAAGAAGGATCAAAAATGAAGAAAAAGTCCTGGAAGAAGAGCTTCCGGGATATAAGGAATATAAGCAGAAGGTCAAATACAGGATGATCCCTTTCATCTGGTGATCGCAGATGATGAGCTTAATCAGTGAATACATGAAAAGAATAATAAATGACGCCGCTACCGACGTCATTTATGAATGGGAAAAAGAAAAGACGATTATCCATGTAAGGAGGCTGACAAAATGATCAGAAACGTTGCGATTGTTTCCCTTTCAAGCGGAACGATCGGTGAAGACTATGTGAGCCACGAGATAAAGATCGGTCTAAAAAGACTGAAAGACTATGGACTTGATGTCAGGTTCATGCCTCATGCGCTGAGTGGTGTTGAATATCTTGAAAAACATCCCGAAGACAGGGCGGCTGATCTTCTAAAGGCTTTTCAGGATCCGGATATTGATATGATCCTTTGTGCGATCGGCGGAAATGATACCTACAGACTTCTTCCTTTCCTTTTTGAAAACGATGAACTTCAAAAGGCGGTGTCCGAAAAGATCTTCCTGGGTTTCTCGGATACAACGATCAACCATCTGATGCTGCACAAGGTCGGGCTTAATACTTTCTATGGCCAGTCTTTTCTTGCGGATCTGTGCGAAATGGATAAAGAGATGCTTCCGTATACCCGAAACTTTTTTGAAGAACTTATCAGTAAAGGTTCGATAAGAAAGATAATCCCAAGTGATATCTGGTATGAAGGAAGGACCGATTTTTCTTTGAAACAGATAGGAACGCCATTGATCAGTCACAAGAACAGCGGATTTGAACTGCTGCAGGGCAAACCGATCTTTTCAGGGAAGATCCTGGGCGGTTGCATCGATACGCTTTATGACATGTTTGATCCTGAAACACATGAAGATATGCCTCAACTCTGCAGAAAGTATCAGCTGTTTCCGGATATTGAGGACTGGAAGGGAAAGATCCTTCTGCTGGAGACCAGCGAAGAACGACCGCAGCCGGAAACATACCGGCGCATGGTCCAGGCCTTGAAGCAGACCGGCATTTTCGAAGTCCTGAACGGCGTACTGGTCGGGAAACCGTACAATGAAGCATATTTCAGCGAATATAAGCAGATCCTCTGCGAAGAGATCAACCGGCCGGATCTTCCGATCGCGGCCAATATCAACGTCGGACACGCGCTGCCCCGCTGCATCATCCCCTTCGGGGTAAACGCGGTCGTGGACGTGAAGAAGCAGGAAATCGTTTTTGAAGACCAGCCCCGGTAAGTACGCCGGATCCCGCCTCAGAAATCCGGTTTTGTGTATTTATGATACACAAAATCCTTAAATTTCATGTATCATAAATACACAAAATCAGGAAAGAACGATGATAAAGGACAGCGGTACATCAGGCATGAGTGAGGCGGAACTTTATAAACAGCTTGGCGGGCTGACGAAGAATAAGGAACAATGGGAAGCCAACATCCCCTTTGTTTCGTCCCTGCTCGGCTCCGGTTCCGTGAAAATCAGGGCAAAAGCCCTCTGGCTGCTTGGAGAAATGGGGCTTGCCCATCCGGACGCGGTCAAAGCAAGTGTACCCGCAATTGCCGCTTTCCGCGACAGTGATGAGCCGCTGCTGCGGGAACGGGCGGTCAACGCCCTGGGCAGGATCGGCCGGGCAGACTTTCAATTGATCGAACCCTGGTGGGCAGATCTCTTCCGCTTCGCCCGGGATCCGGCAGCTGCCGTGCGGCTGAGCTTCATCTGGGCATCGGAAAATATTGCTGTGAACACACCGGACCCTTATGAGAATCACATGTCCGTTTTTGCGGAACTGCTGCATGACAGCGACGACCGCGTACGGATGGAAGCCCCGGAAATTTTCCGGGTACTCGGCAAACGCAGACCGGCGTTCATCCGGCCATATATTGAGGAACTGCGGGCCATATCGGAAAATGACAGTAACCGCGTCGTCAGGATCCACTGCCTGGGAGCAATCAGGGCAGCAGCGGTCCTCAATAAAGGCCGAAATTGACCCAAAGGAGAAAACCATGACAAAAGAAGAGCTTCATGAATTGATCGGCACCGGCAAAGGGAACGAAAGCAACATTTGTCAGATATACGCAATGAAAGACGGTGTGCCCGTTTTCGAAGACTGTTGGCACGGTTATCAGCTAACGGATGCCGTGAATGTGATGTCCGTCACCAAAGGCGTCATGGCCCTGCTGACCTGCATCGCGGTCGATAAAAATTACATCCGCAGTGTCGGCCAAAAGGTCCTGGAATATTTCCCGGACTATGCCGTTA
>CADCPE010000195.1 GCA_902803275.1 uncultured Erysipelotrichaceae bacterium | reverse complement strand
GTGAGCCCGCTGGGCTGTACGATCCATATGTGCGGCGGGGCTGTATCATTTGCGCTTCTGGGACTTTTCTGTTCAAGGATGTACGGCATCGAAGTAGATCTGCTTACCTTCATCATGATGATGATCTCATCATTGCTGATCAATATGTCTGCTCCGGGCATTCCAAACGGCGGAGTGGTCATCGGCGCTACGTATCTGCAGCTTCTGGGGATACCTCTTGATTTTATCGGCTTCTACAGCGGCATGTACAAGATCCTGGATATGCTGTATACGACACTGAATGTGACAGGCAATATCACTGCCAATGTGATCATATCTGAAACACTAAAGGAGAAAAATGAATAACTACGATCTGAAGAAAGAACTCGCTGAGGCGATAGAAGCTGCTGATGAGACGATCGATCTGCTCGATCAGGCTTATGCCAGCATGAATTCAGCCCGCAACTGGGGCTTCTTTGATATGGTGGGCGGAGGTTTCTTTTCTACGATGGTCAAAAGAGAAAAGATGAGAGATGGACGCTACTTCATGAATGAAGCTAAAAAATCGCTCAGAAAACTGAGAAATGAACTTGATGATGTCGATCATCTTCCCGATCTTGATCTGAATATGGATGATTTTCTGTCCTTTGCGGATTTCTTCTTTGACGGCTTCTTTGCGGACTGGATGGTCCAGGGTCGGATCAACGATGCCAGAGAAAAGATCGATGAGACGATCAAGATCGTCTGTGAGATCAGAGAAAAACTCATTGAGCGAAAAGAAATGATTGATAATTGATTTGTACTCTATGTTAGAATAGAGATAAGTTTTGAAGGATAGATCGGTCAGAGGAATTGATAGAGAGTCAGTGGCTGGTGGAAACTGATAAGGAAAATGATCGAAGATGGATCCGGAGCTTCTTTGGTGAATGATTAGCCAGGGACGTGTACTCGCGTTAAGAGAAAAGCTATAAGTAAAGGTGGTACCGCGCAAATGCGCCCTTGTATCGCCTTTTTGTTTTTAAGGAGGTTTTTTATGGAAAACAAAGGAAAGTATTACATCACTACCGCTATCGCCTATGCCAGCGGCAAACCCCACATCGGCAATACCTATGAGATCATCATGGCGGATGCGATCGCCAGATACAAGAAGCTTTTAGGCTATGATGTGTATTTTCAGACCGGCACCGATGAACACGGCCAGAAGATCGAAGAGAAGGCCAAGGCGGCAGGCATGTCACCAAAAGAGTTTGTTGATATCCAGGCCGGGGAGATCAAGCGCATCTTTGATCTGATGAATACTTCCTATGACCGTTTCATCCGTACGACCGATGATGATCATGAAGCACAGGTCAAAAAGATCTTCAGGAAGCTTTATGATCAGGGCGATATCTACAAGAGCGAATATGAAGGCTGGTATTGTACGCCATGCGAGTCTTTCTGGACCGATTCACAGCTCGTTGACGGCAAGTGTCCGGACTGTGGCAGAGAAGTTCATAAGGAGAAGGAAGAATCATATTTCTTCAAACTCAGCAAATATCAGAAACAGCTGGAAGACTATATCAATGAACATGAAGAATTCATTCAGCCTGAATCAAGGAAGAATGAAATGGTCAACAATTTCCTGAAACCTGGCCTTCAGGATCTATGCGTATCCAGGACTTCTTTCAAATGGGGCGTTCCGGTCGACTTTGATCCTAAACATGTCGTCTATGTCTGGATCGATGCTTTGAGCAATTACATCACCGGACTGGGTTATGATGTCGACGGCAATCATGGTGAACTATACAAGAAATACTGGCCTGCCGATCTGCATCTGATAGGCAAGGATATCATCAGATTCCACACCTTATACTGGCCGATCATGCTGCTGGCTTTGAATGTTCCGCTTCCTAAGCAGGTCTTCGGTCATCCGTGGATGCTGGTAGGGGAAGACAAGATCTCTAAATCAAGAGGCAACGCAATTTATGCTGACGATCTTGTGAAATTCTTTGGTGTCGATGCCGTAAGATATTACGTCTTGCATGAAATGCCTTTTGCCCAGGATGGTACGATCACCTGGGAGTTGATGATCGAGAGGATCAATTCTGATCTGGCCAATGTCTACGGCAACCTGGTAAACAGAACGGTCGCCATGGTCAACAAGTATTTCGGCGGACAGCTGAATAAAGACTTCGTTGAGGAAGAACTGGATAAGGAATTCAAACAGACTGTTCTTTCATCAGTCAGGATCGTTGAAGAAAAGATGGATCAGTTGAGAGTCGGCGATTCGATCGAAGCGATCATGGAACTGTTCAGAAGATGCAACAAGTACATCGATGAAACAGCCCCTTGGACTCTGGCCAAAGATGAAGCTTCAAGAAAAAGGCTCAATACAGTTCTCTACAATCTGATCGAAGGTATCAGATTCGGGGCTGTCCTGATGTCTTCAGTCATGCCTGAAACAAGCCAGAAGGTCTTTGAGCAGATCAATACCAAAGAGACTTCTTATGATTCACTTTCAGCATTCGGCAATTATGAATGTGACAAGGTCACTGAAAAACCTGAACCGCTTTTCAACAGACTTGATCCGGATAAGACCATGGAAGAAGTCCATGCCTATCTTGGAACTGAAGAAGAAAAGAAAGTCGAACATAAGCCTGAGATCGAATTCCCTGATTTTGAAAAGGTGGAAATGGTTGTCGGCAAAGTCATCGAATGCAAGAAACATCCTGATGCCGACAAGATCCTGGTCTTCAATGTCGATTTCGGCTATGAACAAAGACAGATCCTTTCAGGTGTTGCTCAATACTACAAGCCTGAGGAGCTTGTCGGCAAGAAGGTCATCGCCGTAATGAACCTTAAGCCAAGGAAGATCAGAGGGCTTGAATCCAACGGCATGCTGCTGTCGGCAGTAAAGGAAACTGACGGCAAGGAAAAACTTGAACTGCTTACATCCGATATGGAAGTCGGCTCAATTGTATGTTAAGGAAGTGTCGACTTCCTTTTTAAAGGTATAATTTAAATATGCTTAAATATATTGCGATTATAATATGCAAACT
>CADCPE010000194.1 GCA_902803275.1 uncultured Erysipelotrichaceae bacterium | reverse complement strand
TGTTTTCTGATGCTTTAAATCAGCTGTATAAAAAACATTTATGTTTACAAATACCAATAAATTTTAACAGCTAATCTACAAAAAAAATCATATTATTCATGCTTCCATGATTTACGAACACGATTATCACTGTAACCGATTTTAAATCGTATAAAAACTTCTTGTTTTTACTCAGATATCTGATCGCGACTCCACTTGTAATTCCAAAGATCGATGATTTCCTGTCTTTTTGTTTTGCGGATGTAGAAAAAGCCGCACAGGCAGAGCATAAACTCGATCGCCGCAATATATATCATTATCCAGTCAGGCAGTTCAGTGACTCCTAGTACCGTTATGCTTTCGGCAGCCATGAAAGTAAGAAGGTCATGAATGAAGTGGAACAGACAGATTACCCACACATTTCCTTTACGCAGGTAGATCGACGCATAGAACACACCCATAAAGATACAGAGCACGACCTGAAGAAGAGCGCTGACGATCTCATATCCGCTGCCCACATTTGTAATGTGGGTCAGACCGAACATGAGCCCGGAGGCAAGGGCGATGAAAGGGATCCTCTTCTCGTCAATCCAGTGTTTAGCCATGTAAGATACGGCGATCTCTCTAAAACATACCTCCTCGACAAATCCTGCCATTGCGGCCATCGCGATCTGTTTGAGTCCGACCGGCGCAAACGGGAAACCTTTGGCGAGATACCCGTAGCAACCAAAAAACAGCATCCAGTAAGTAAGCATCGGAAGAAAAATCAGTTTTAATGATCCATATATATCTCCTTTTCTTGGCATGAAACGATATTCCTTCCTGTTGTGCAGATACCAGAAGATAAGAACAAAAATTGATCCGATGCTTCCTCCGATAGCTGTCGCCGTTCCTGGTTCCAATCCGATTTTTCCAAGTGTGAAAGTCGCAACGACTCCAAACAAGAGTTCAGCGATCACTAAAGATCCATAAGTCCAAAGCAGCAAACCCACCACGGGATGTTTGTCAGAAAATCTCTGTTTCATAAACTATATGCAATATTCCTTTCTTTGATCCGCTTCTATAACGGACCATTCGATATCGGACTTTCGTCCATACGGCTTTTCATCATAATACCACATGAGTATCGTTTATATTAACGAACATCAAATTGACACTCCCCATGCCTGAAGGCAAGGGATTCTTGCTTCAACCATCACAGCTTGGATGTATCCAAAAGGATATTAACAATGTTTATGTCTTTTGACTTTTATATTATTGTTATGAACAGTTTAAAATATTAAGCAAGATTGCCCTTATCCTTTTATCCGGAGCACTTATACATTCGCTGTCTTGATACCTTAAAACATATTCCAAGTCATATTCCATCTAAAAACCCTCCTTACTGGTTTTGTCCAGTTTGGAGGGTACATATCAATCATATTTGTGGGTTCTTTTTTTATTTACACAATTAATCCGAAGACTTCATCAAACAAGATCGATATTGAGCCCTCTTTACAGAATTCCCTGACAGAATAACCGAGATTCTTAGCTTTGTATGAAGGATCTGCTCCGGCAGCCTTCAAAGTCTGCAGTACTCTTTTCAGATCATCATGCAGTTCATCTGTGAATAATCTATCTGTTCCTTCGCGATGTTCAGCATAATTGAATGAAGGCAGGATCTGTTTTGCCTGAAGCGCAAAACGGTTCAGACCGGAATTGCCGTAGGAATCCAATGCGTTCACATCTGCACCCATGTCAATCATCCTTTTCAATACAGCAAGGCTTTCATCAGCTCTTTCCTTTGTCGAAAAAACACGAAAGCCCATATATTTATCATTGGTATTCCATCTGCATAGTATCACCGCGCAATTGATTGCATCGTGCAGCACAGGTGTTCTCCAAGGGTTGCAGCAGGAATCAGCCTCCATGAAGTTTACATCTGCTCCTTTATCCAAAAGGTAGTTTGCAATCACGGTATTTCCAGTCTTGAGAGCAACCTGCAGAGGTGACTGACCATCATCTTTTTTGGGAGGCTGTTTTGCTGTGCAATTGACCAGTTCCGGTCTTTTTTCAATGATCTGTTTTACTGTTTCAAGATCAGCTGCTCTTATGGCAGCAAATAGTTTCTTCATAATCCTTGGTTCCTTCTTTATCTTTCTATACAGAAATGTTCCTGCAGAATTGTATTTTTATATTGAAATGATGCTGACTAATCGATCAACACGTATTTACCCATCAATTCATCGATCCTGCCGTTTTCCATTTCGTCTTTCAGAAACTGATTGACATAATCCAGCAGTTCTTCAGATCCTTTAGGCATCAGAATACCGATCTGTCCGGCAGTGAAAGGTTCAAGATACAAAGGTGCTGCCAGACGCGCATCCTTTCTGACATAATATCCCGCTTCTGCAACTTCGGTTATCATGATATCCGCCTCATTCGACGCAATCAAGGAAGGAATCTCCTGATTGACATCATGAATGATCAGAATGACGTCTTTCAGATTTTCACGGGCGAACTTCTCGTTTAGACCTCCAGGGTTGACCATGACGCGCACTTCCGGCTTGTTTATCGCATCTAAGGAAGTATATTTGTCCGCATCTTCTTTTCGGCAGAGGATCGTTTTCCCGTTGATCATGTATCCATTAGACATCAGGGCTTTCTGTTTGCGTTCATCTGTTACTGTGATTCCGCAGATCGCCAGATCAAACTTCCCTGACAATGTATCTTCCATCAGAGTTGGCCATGACGTCTCTACATACTCCAGCTGCACTCCCAAAGAAGCGGCAAGATCTTCCGATAGTTCCGCATCGATTCCTTCATACTTTCCTGTTTCAGGATCACGGTATGACATCGGCTGATAATCGCCTGTCGTTCCGACTTTCAGTACCTTTCGCTCATGTATGGCATCTAAAACGGACTCTTCCTTACTGATGTCCTGACTCTCTTTTTTCTCGCTGCAGCCAGTCAAGAGGCAAAGCAGCATAACCAAAGTGATAACCAGGCATTTTAGTTCCTTCTTCATAATATTAACCCCGTTCTATTCTTTCTTATTCAGCAGTTCTTTGTTCAGATAATAATCATTGATCCGATTGTCAAAGGTCTGATCCGTGATCGGGTCGATAAAGAGCTGGCATATTTCGATATAGTCTTTTTCTACAGGCATGAAGCCGCATTTCTTAAGAAGTGCATTGCTTGGGATGTTTTCCTGCAGACAGCTTGCGTAAAGCATTGCACAGGACAGTATTTCATCCTTATGTTCAAGTCCTTCATTAAGTATTCTTCTGCATATAAGAAATAACGACTCATAGCCATAGCCTTTTCGGCGTTCATCCTTGTCTATATAGATTTCCGGTTCATAGCCATCCTTATTCCTAAACAGTCCTGTATATCCGATCAGCTTATTATCAGCCTTCCTGAATATCATGTACATGTGCTTAGCGCTGTCGTCCAGCAGCATCTTCAAGGCCGTTTCATGAAAATCAAAACCCGCGAAAATACGGAAGTCCTTGCCGTTTCTTATTATGTCGGCAAGCCTTTTCAGATCTTCATCTGAATATGTATCACTTAAAAGCAGGCTCTCACTTTGAATACTCATAGCATTTTCCCTATATGCTTCCTTGTTTATAATAAACTATACTTTCCGGGATTGTATCATAAATTACCCGATATATTAAAAGTGAACCTCCTTGTCGGAATCGTTCCGTCAACAGCGGTCCACTTCAAATGATCTTTTATCTGTCTTCTTTCATCTTTTTCTTCTTCTGGTACATGTCCTGATCGGCTCTTCTGAATACATCATCCACGCTGTTGTCCAGTTTCGGATCATATAATGCATAACCTATAGAAGCGCTGACTTTTTCCCATGGTTCAAGATCTTCTTTCTCCAGAGCCTTTAGCCGCTGATGGAATTCAGCAGTCAATGAATCTATCTTGTCATAATCATTATTCTTCAGTATGATGGCAAATTCATCACCACCGATCCTGAAAACCGGTGAATGCAGGAAGACTTCGCAGATGATCTTGGAGATCGTGACGATACTGATATTTCCGCAGTCATGTCCATAGTTATCGTTTATGAATTTAAGGCCATTGAGATCGACGATCGCGATACCGAATTCCTTCTTGCCTTCCTTGAATTCGTTTCTCAGTTTCGCTTCTTCCTGATCGTAAGCCAGCTTATTTCTGATGCCCGTCAGACTGTCCTTGTGGGCAAGCTCATTCATTTCATCAGCTTCCTGTTTCGTAGAACTCAGCTGTTTTCTAGTCTTGTCCAGGTTTTCGATATAATTATCGATATCCTTTTCCATCTGGACCATGGATCTGTGAAGAGTCTCGATCTCATCACCTGTCTTGATATCCAGTTCATTGAATGAAGCCTTCTGTCTGCTTTGAGAACTGCGGTATTTCAAAGCAGCTTCCGAAAGCATATTCAAAGGTCTTACAATCGAACCGTCAATTATTCTTATCGTAATAAAGCAGATCGCAAACGTCATGAGGATCAGGATGAAAGCCAGAGAGGTTATAAAGTCCTGCTGTTCCTTTCTGATATCATCCATCGTTACATCTACGGCAGCGTAACAGACCAGTTCCCCTTTTCCATTGTATACAGGAGCAGCCGAGGTGACCAGCCATCCGTATTCTTCGGTATTGGTGATGTAAGCCGGGAAACCGAGATCATGATTTTCAATTATGCCGTAATTGACTTCATACAGAGGATCAAAACAGCCAGGAGGACATTCATCTTCCAAAGCCGCATCAACAATATAGATGAACTGCTTATTATCAAATTCGACATTGATCAGATAAATGCAGTCTACACTGTTGACTTCCTGAAGAGATCTCAGCTGTTTAAGCAGCAGCTTGAATTCTTCAGTATCACGCAGATGTTCATATTTTGCGACATACGAATCAAATTCCGGTGTTCCCCATTCTTCCGAGCCGACTTTGTCATCTATTGAATAATAGATGGACATCAGTTCCTTCGTGAGTTTTTCGGCCGCATCGGCGTCGATCACTCTGGCGACTGTTGCTGCGATCTCGTCTGTACGGTTCTGATAGCTCTCATCCACCATCTTGGTGATCGTTCTTGAACTGGTAAACAAGGCAACACCACTTAAAATGGTTGCGAATATGACTATGAGGATAATGATTTTCTTTTTAATATTCAGTTTAAGGTTCATAATGTGTATCGTTGTTTTTTCTGTATTATTTTTATTTTACAACAAGAACAGCAAAATGTTGCACTATGATTATCTTTGTTTTTTCTGCTTCTGATCAAAAATTGATTTTGTTTCACTATTTTTTTTGTGTCTTATAACAGTAAAATGATTTATAATGTACACATACTTTAATAGGAGGATTAAATCAGATGGATGTTTCTAAAGAACAAAGATTATTAAAGGTATTCGCAATTATTTCGCTTATTTTCGGTATTGTTTCATTTTTATTCGGTGTATTGATGATCGCCGGCGGCGGTATCGCTATCGGCAATGTTGAAAACATCACCACAGATACAACTGCATCTGCAGAGGAAGTTGCTGAATTCTCAGCTTTATTCATCGTTGGCGGTCTTGTCACGATCTTCTCTGGCATTACCAGCATCATTGACTGGGCATTCTTAAAGAGAGTTGCTGCAGATGCTACCAAGTACAAACCAGCATGGGTCGTTTCCATCGTTTCTGTTGTCTTGGGCTGTCTGTCAGTTATTGCTTCTATTGCAAACCACTCTGAACCAAAGGATCTTGTTGGCAATATCATCGCACTAGTTATCAACGTATTCATTTTCTATCTTGTAAACAAAGTTAAAAAGTCAGTTGTTGCTTAGTAATAAATAATACTGATAAGCATAATAAGAGGTTCACAGAACCTCTTTTATTTTTGTTCAGGTAAAAATAGTATTATATAGAAAAAGACAAACGCGTATGGAAACAAAGGCATTTTTTGTAGATCTGCTAAACAGATATGATCTTGGAGAACTGATCGATGATCCTGTTATGCTGCCAGAAACTTTTTTGTATGAATCCTGCAGACTCTCTACAAGCAGCGGGAATTATGTGGTAAAGCTTATCGAGAAAAGCGTCTTCAAGGAAGAATCCGTTCTTAAGTTTCTTGAAAAAGAAAGTCGAATATATGACCTGTTTTGTAAAGCCGGGGTCTGTGCTGTCTATCCTATAGCATATGATGGCCGTAAGATGCTGGAGATTGACGGACGATATTTCTATCTGACTGAATGGTTCGATGGCCTTCCGCTTGGCATTGATGATGTTACAGGATTTCATTGCGAAAAAGCTGCTGAACAGCTCGCCAGGATCCATAATATCGATCTCAAAGAAACCAAAAGGACATATATGCCTTTGAAAATAGACTTTGATCATTACGCCAAACAGTGTGCTGATGAAAAGCTTCCTATCAGTGAGCTTTTATACGATTATCTGGATCTGATCAAAGAAACACTGTGCAGAGGTAATCAGGCTGCAAAAAGTATTCCGTCAATACATTCGCTATGTCACAATGATTATGATCTGAAAAATGTGCTGTGGAACAATGAACAGTTCAGAATAATCGATCTGGAAGCTGTAGACTACAGCAATCCCTATCAGGAAATAGTGAATTCAGCACTAGCCTGGTCTGGCGGTGATGACTTCTGCTTTAATGAAAAACTGTTTTATACATATCTGAGTACTTATTTTAAAAATTCCAGACTTGATCCGAAGATAAACTGGGCTGATGTATATGACTCAAACACCAGCCGTCATGCCTGGCTGGAGCACAATCTAAAAAATGCCCTTAAGCATGGCATCAGCAAGGAAGAAAAAGAAACAGCCGTCTTTGAGATAAACAAGGCCATAAACAGAATCGTCTATTCTAAGAAGATCAGAGAAAAAGCCTTGAATCTGATAAGATGCTGAAATAGCTCAGCATAAAAAAGCTTCTTGAACATCAGGCAAGACGGACTTAAAAAGAACTGTTACCAGTTCTTTCTTATGTCTTCGTAATCGATCTGCTTGCCCACCTTCTTCCATATCACAAAAACGATAATGAGATTTATCAGTGTGCAGACAGCATAGACCGCAATGACCATCATAGCCTTATCATCAGGAGCGACGTATTCAATATTCTTTCCGTTGGGATTATTGAATATTCCATCGGCGATCGAAAGCAGGAAATCATAGACACCATGAACTACACCGCAGGCCCAGATATTTCTGGTCTTCCAGTAAAGCAGAAGCAATCCCAGTCCGAAAACTCCTACGGAAACGACCTTGCCGATCGCCTGCCCCCACGCCAGAAGCGATTCAAGCCTGTATCCTACAACATGGACAACGCCGAATACAAGCGAACAGGTAACAGCACTTAATACAAATACGTATTTTTTATCTCTGAATCTGTAGATGATCGCATCATTGATCACGGCCCTGAAAGCCATTTCTTCAAAAAGGCCTACAGACATGAACAGTCCGAATGTTATCAGCATCTGCAAAGGAATGTTATCCCACGCAGGATATTCAGCATTTGCAAACAGATTGATTATTCCTATCGGCAGCGCCATTATCCAGAAGCCGATGGCCGTCTTTATGACATACCATGTTGAATTGTAGCTCGATGTAAGAGTCTTGTCTCCGGATATCTGATAAAGAAAAAAGGCCATTGCTCCGCATAAGAGCGTTCTTAAAAGCATCATCTGAAAGAAAGTTTCAGTTTTGATGCTTTTGATGCATATCACAGCATAAACGATCGCGATTGTCGCTGTGATCAAAGGATGTTTCTTCAGAAAAATGATATATCTTCTAAGCATAACGGTTCACTCCACTTTTTATTACATTTTAATATTTCTTTGTTTTTATTATGCAAAACATTATCTGTTTTCCCGTATTTTTCTGCGTTATATATGATTGTCACCCGCAAAAAAACTAATATATAATAAATATAAAGAAACTCAGTGACGTGTTTCACTAGAAGAATAATAGGAGGTAATTTATGGGTTTATTTGATGCTTTCAAGAAAAAGGAAGATGTTAAGACAGAAGCTAAGAAGGATATTGCAACCTTAGCTCAGGAATGGGTAGATGGAAAATTAGGTGCAAACGAATTCGAGATCAGAGATAATCTTAAAGCACAGGGCTACGAGAACTTCTCTGAAATCAAGAAGGAAGCTAATCGTCTTAAAGAAGTAGCAGAACAGGCTAAGAAGATTGCTGCAGAAGCTGCAAAAGCTGCTCAGGAAAGAAAAGAAGCTGCTGCCAAGGCAGTAAAGGCAAAAATCGAAGACATTGCCAAAGAAGTAAGCGAAGGCAAATGGGGCAATGGTCAGGAAAGAAAAGAAAAACTGACAGCTGCCGGCTATGACTACTCAGAAGTTCAGGGCAAAGTCAACGACATTCTGCATGGCGTAACTGATGCTGGCAAGAAACTTGAAGAAGTTGCTAAAGAAGTAATCCAGGGCAAATGGGGCAATGGTCAGGAAAGAAAAGAAAAACTGACAGCTGCCGGCTATGACTACACTGCAGTTCAGAACCTGGTAAACAAAATGCTTCAGTAATCAGCTAAACTG
>CADCPE010000193.1 GCA_902803275.1 uncultured Erysipelotrichaceae bacterium | reverse complement strand
CGGTGTTTGAAGCGATATCCGACCATAATACTGTTACCTGGGTCGACTATGATGATTCTGTATTGGAAGTAGACAGCGATGTGAAATACGGAACGATGCCGGAATATAACGGTGAGACACCTGAAGAAAGAAAACAGGGGCAGTATATCTACCGTTTTAAAGGCTGGGATCCTGAACTTTCAGAAGTGACAGGTGATATCACATATAAGGCCGTATATGAAAAGATCAGATATCTGTATACCGCTTCCTTTGATATGAACAACGCTGACAGTGAAGCGATCAGAAGTCAGGAACTTCAGGCAGGGGAAACGATAAGCAGACCTGAAGATCCGATCAGAAACGGTTATTCGTTTGCCGGCTGGTATCTATCTGACAAGTACTCATCGAAGTGGAATTTTGCCACAGAGATCAAAGGCGATGTCGTCTTAAAAGCCCAATGGATTGAAGAATCATATGAGACCACCGTCAACGACATCGATGTCAGAGTGACCATGAACGATCTTTCCGGCAAAGATGATGTTTCCGATCTTTATAGCGATCTTCCTTTGCTGGTAAAGACTGAAAACGGCTATGTCTTTATTCCGGCACACACGGAGGGAACGGTATCCATACCGGACAGAAGAGATCCATCTGTAAAGGCAGATATCATATCCAGCTTCAGGCATCCAGAAACAGATGGAATATATGCCGTATACCTTACGGCAAAAAAGACGGATCAGGTCGATGAAAAGATCAGCGACGACACAATGAAGAACGGCTATGAAAAAACGGCCGATTCAGGTGTTGATATCGAGCTCCATTTTGAATCAATCACAGGAAACGGCGAAATAACCAAGCATGAAGTTTCAGGCAGGCTGAGCGTCCTGATCAATCTTAAGGAACTTGGTATAACGCTTGAGGACTGCACGCCTGACATGATAAGGACCTATTATATGGCCCACAATTATGACGGCGAGAACGTAGAATATCTTGTTTCATCAATAAGCGCAGATAAGAACTGGGCAGCATTTACAATAGATAAAATGTCACCGTTTGCGCTGGTCTACAGGGATTCGAAAAAACCTCAGCCGCAGCCGGCGTATATAATTCCGGTGACTGGGCAGAACGATAAGATCCTATCAGGAAGAACCATTAAAATGGCAGATGAATAAAACAGCTTGTTCGGTAAAGCAGATCTTTTTCTGTGATAAAAACTGTTGCAATTATAATATAGAAGAAGTTATAGACACGATCTCAATTGAATACATAGATAGTTATCTGAGGCGCAGGTGAGTTGATAATATGGATCTGGAAATACAAAAGAAGGAAAACGGAAACAAGGTAACACTCAAGTTAAAGGGCACCATAAATACAGAAACTGTTTCAGTTTTAAATGACGAAGTAAATAAACTTGATTTTAGCGGAATAGATCTGACCCTTGATTTCACAGACCTTTCCTATATAACTTCAGCAGGTTTGCGTACCCTGCTGATCATCAGAAAAAAACTAAGTGAAGACAGGATCAGGATCATCGGCATGAACGATGCTGTATATGAGGTCTTTAAAGTGACCGGTTTTCTTGATTTCTTTCCGATAGACCCTGTTGAAAGCGGATATCAGTTACCTGAAGATCCTTCTTTCAGGCAGCTGCTTTCCTATCGTGTTGCGACAGATCCTGATAAGAGGATCCTGTATTGTGATGATAAAAGCTACAGCTGGAAAGATATAGATGATGCTTCACAGATCATAGCCAAGGATCTCTTTGATCGGGGCGTCCGCAAGGGAAGCCACATCGGGATGTTCGCGAGAAACACTTTCAACTGGGCAGCAGCTTTCTATGCGGCGCAGAAGCTCGGTGCCATCACGGTCCTTTTGAACTACAGCCTCAAACCGGAAGAAGTCAGACGCTATTCACAATATGGCGATATCGATTTTCTGTGCTATGATGTCGTTTCAGCGAAGATGGAACATGAAGACTTCAAAGAGACTCTTATCAGAAAAGACAGCAGTATAAAGGATATCTACAACATCAGCGCTGATGTTGACTTCCTAGCCAGAAAAGATGAACTAAATGATCTTCAAGGAATGTTCAATGAAGAATTCGACTCCGATGATCCGTGTATGATGATCTTTACCTCAGGCACGACCGGCAGACCGAAAGGCGTCCTTTCCTCAGCACGCGATCGAAGGATCAATGCGACCTTAATGAACGAAGGATTTGATCTGAGTGAAAATGACAGGATCCTGCTTTTCCTGCCGCTATGTCATGTCTTTGGCTTTGGCAGCGGACTGAACACATCCATCATCTACAACATCCCGCTGTATATGCCTTCTGACATATCGGATAAAAACCTGTTAAAGATCATCGAGAAAGAAGGGATCACGCTGTTCAATTCGGTTCCGACCAAGATCCTGTCCATGACAGATTCAGAAGACTTTGATCCGAAAAAAGCGGGATCATTGCGCGTCAGCGTCATCGCCGGCTCAGCGATCAAGACCCCTCAGATGCTGGATCTCAAGGAAAAACTGCCGAATGTCCATTTTATTTCTTTATACGGAATGTCGGAAATGGCACCGATATCCAAGACGAAATATGATGATACGATAGAACACATCACGACAACTGTAGGAAGACCGGTAAAAGGCGTAAGAGTAGAAACAAGGGATCATAAGACCGGTGAATTGAAAAAGACAAACGAAACAGGTGAATTGTTTGTCAAATCAGATACATCTCTGACCTGTTATTACCGCATGGATCTTGATCTTCAGGCAATTGACGATGAAGGCTGGATCCCGACAGGCGATCTTGGTTTCATAGATGAAGAAGGCTATATTCATCTGACCGGACGCTGCAAGGAACTGATCATCCGGGGAGGGGAGAACATTTCACCAAAAGAAATAGAAGAGATCATATCGCAGATAAAAGGAATTCGCGATGTCAAAGTGGTTGGTGTTCCTGATGAAAAATACGGGGAGATAGTTGCGGCAGCAATAGTCATGACAAAAGGAGAGGATTTTGATCGGGAAAAGATCGAAACCCATATCCTGAAGCACCTTTCAAAATATAAAGCCCCGGATTATTATGTGATCTATGAAGCATTCCCGTTACTAAGCAACGGCAAGATCGACATGGTCAATCTAAAAACAGATGTCGCCGCCCTGAGAGGCAGCGACAAAGCATTATAGACGCTCAGAAGCAGGTGATCCGTATTATACGGCGTCTGCTTTTTTTCTGGCCTTGTATTTATCGAAAGCGACCAGCATCGGGATCATGAACACAAAGATCAGAAGGAAAGCAATAAGGTTTTCTGGTGTGATCTTTTCAATAAACAGAGGATTCCCCGATATAAAATGGGGCAGACCCATGGCTTCGCGGATCAGATAGGCGATCGGTCGATGAAGAAGCAGGATCTCCAGGGAATGGCGGCCAAGCCAGATCAGTCCGGTCGAAATATAAGGGATCTTTTCGATCAGCTTACCGAGATTGATAAGAAAATAGGTTCCAAGCACCCCAAAACAGACCAGAAAACACACTTCAATGCTGCCGTAGAATTCTCCTAAAAGACCGGCACCAAGTATGCCTCCTGAAGGAAAACGGAACTGAATGGCATCAACAATGATCAGGCTTATCAGGGTATTTACTACAGTCCAGACTGGTCTAGAAGTCGGG